>DASZLH010000082.1:0-10467 GCA_035552495.1 Kapaibacterium sp. (SeqCode)
ATATGCCGATTGAATTTCGAGAGCTGCGTTCGGTCGATCGAAAGTTTTGGAAGCAGTTTCAGCCCATCGTTGATGCTATCGGCTTCCGTATCGGAATACGACATGGAATGGAGCGCGGCACCGATCGCGATGATCGTACCGGAGGTTCCGGTCACAACTTCCCATTTGTTCTCTTTTAATTCGCGGACCGGATGATCGAGCGCGCCGTCGATTTCGCTGCGCAGTGCTTCGAGCTCTCGCGTTTTCGGTGGATCGCCTGTCAGGAATTGCTCGCTCAGGCGGACCGCGCCAATCTTTATCGATTGTAGCGACTTTGCCATTCCATTTTTCATGAGCGAAAGTTCGGTCGAACCGCCGCCAATATCGATATTTAGGAGCGAGCGATGCGCTGCATGTGCGCATCGCGATGCAGCAAGTCCGATCAGTCGCGCCTCTTCGATTCCCGAAAGCACTTCGATGCGAATACCCGTGCGGCTCTCGACTTCCCGGATAAATTGAGCGGCATTATCGGCTTCCCGCACCGATGCTGTAGCGAGCGCAAAAATATGATCGGCACCCATACTCTGACTCGCACTTTTGAAAACTCCGATCGTGCGGATCGCACGGACAATCGCTTCGGAGGAAAGATGGCCTTTGAGTAACGTCTCATGGCCTAACCGCACGACGGCTTTCTCCCGTCTCAATGGAACGAGAGAAATAGCATCAACTGCGATACGTTTTCCGCGTGTGGAAGAAGCCTCCGCGATGAGCAGTTTGATAGAGTTCGAACCAATATCGATGGCGGCAATCTTCATCCTGGATTACGTTAGCTATGTCGGTTTCGCGGATGGACTCTCAGTGGAAAGAATGACACTGATTTTTCCAATGAAGTTCAATTACGTAGTGCAGAAGAAGTCAACCCATGAATCATCAGGATTTAACTCGCCGCGGCGAGCGTGCAGCAGACGATTCACCGTTTATCGTCGTGGATGCGAGCAACGGAGCGCGCAGGCCGGTGCCCTGCGGGGGTACTGCGGTTCCATCGATCACTGCTTTGACGCCACGGCGTAAATCCGCCGCTACGCGCGCGACCGTTCGGGAAGCGTTGATGACTTTGAAGCCATATTCCGTTGTCATGCGGTCGAATTCTTTCAGTAACTTCGACTGATAGATCACAAAACTATCGTAAAAATCTTCGCCGAACCGCACGTCCATTCCCGATTCCCAATAATCGAAACCGTGACCGCCGGAGAGCAAGCGCATGACGAGATCGTCAATGGATTGGATACGCAGATAAAAAATAGCGTCCGGCACGAGTGCGATACCATACACATCGCGGACCCAATCGGGGTCCATGCCGCGAACGACTGCACGAGCGATCGCGGAATAAATATAGCGATCGGTCAACACGATAAACCCGGCTTTCAGCGCGGGAAAAATTTCGTTATCGAGCCGGTCGGCAAAATCGGTGGCATAAAATAGCTGCATGGTCAGCTTACCGAGCGTATGGCCGAGCTTCGCTTCCTTGATGCCGCGTCCGGCCAATTCCGAACGGGTCATGCCAGTATCCGCGACGGCATAGCCCTGTGCTTCCAGCCACAAGCGCAGTTCGCCGATATGGGTCGAACGCCCGACGCCATCGGTGCCCTCGATCACAATAAGTTTTCCAGGATACGGTTTTAAATCTGCGTCCGGCAGCGGAGTTCCATAAAATCGAATATCACTCATGCGACATATTTAGTAACGAGTAATTAGTAACGGGAGATTATCGAATAATGAGTATCGAGGATGAAGTATCTCAATAGTATTCTAATGTTATTTCTTATTACTCGCTATACTTTACTTCAAACAATGTGCTTCATGTTTTTGAGGTGCGGCAAAATCAGCTTGCGCATTTCACGCTGCTGATCGACGATGGAACGCGTTGCATCGATCACCGTCAGTCCGAATTCCCCTACCATTTTATCATATTCTTCCAGGATCCTGCCCTGGAACTGCGTAAAGCTCTCTTCTCGATCGTCCGAAAGACCCATGTCCATACCGGCTTCGTAATATTTTAGCTCTGGGCGCCCGCTAAGGATGCGGTCGATCGCGACTTCGAGCGGCGCTCGAAAAAAGAATCGCACCGTCGGTTCGACGGCAAATCGATAAATTTGCCGGACCCATTTCGGGTCGCAGCCACGAACGATATCGCGCGCGAATGCAGTATAAATGTAGCGGTCGGCCAATACGATCGCGCCTGCTTTGAGCGGTGGAATAATATCGCGCTCGGTCCGGTCCGCAAAGTCGGTGGCATGCAGCAACGAAAAGGTCGCGGGTGTAAAACTCATTCGTTTCTTGGCGCGCTTCGTGGTATCTTTTACAAGTGGCGAAGAATTCCATTCGGAAAAAATAACGGGGTAGCCCTCGTTCTTCAACCACTGATAGAGCAATGCAAGCTGCGTCGATTTTCCACTTCCATCGGTCCCTTCGACGACAAAGAGACGTCCGGGAAATCGGTGCGATCCGTAAGAGATCATAAAATCATTGTCGAAAATCTGGTTTTGTTACGGGTTAGGTAACATCGAACCGATGAATATCGAATATTAAATAATTGTTATCCAGTCGGACCATTGGCGCCCTCAGCCGTTCCAATCGCATGATCGATCATGCGGGCGATGTGAAACAAAAATTCGAGGCAAAAAATCGAATGAAATGCCGTGAATTAACTAAAGTATTTTTTAAAAGAGCTTTACTTTACCAGCAGCATCGAGCCACTTACGCGCGTGCCGCCTTTGGCAGATGCAAAGCGGACGGAATATAAGTAGGTCCCGGAAGCGAGGTCGGTAAGATTGAAAGAATAGTTGGCCGGAGCGCCTGCGCTCAGCTGTATCGTTTCACGAGAGAGCGTTCGTCCGATGCCGTCCGATAATTCTATTTCTGCAAGCCCCTCTGTGGCGGCCTGAAGGGTTATCGCTGCTTGATACCCATCCCGTGCGCTAACCGGATTAGGCCGCGGACGCTCGACCAAGAGGAGAGGCTGATTCCCCAGGAATTCAATGAGAAGACTGTCGGCACAGAAAATTGCAAACTGCGACTGAACTCCGAGCGCACTGCTTGCGAGAATACAATCGAACGATGGGTCGCTGCCATTCAGACGCAGCGAATCGACAAAGATATTTCCGCCGACCGAGTCTGCAACATCGGCCATCAGTGTGGCCGTTAATATAGGCACAGCCGGATCGAGCGATATATCGGAATTGCTTGTGAGCGCAAAAGTATAGTGTGCCGTTCTTCCAAACGTAACAGGGCCGCTCGATAAGAGCGAAAGCCCCGGCATAGTACTAACCGAAGTCGGGTCGAAGTTGAATGCATCGGCGTAATACTCCAGAATTCCGGAGATACTGTGCAGGTTTTTACCCTGGACTACGCGATCGGGATATAGCATGACTTGGAAATTTTCACCGGCATGAACGGGCATGTTCGTAAGCGCGATCTTAAAATGGACCGAATCGGCAGGCAGCGCAATGCCCGTAACGGGAATCGTAACGGTAGCATTTTGATCGGCATTCGAAACGATGGTCACAGTGGTGCCAATAGCACCGGAGTCTGTTCCGTCATATCCCACATAGATCGTATCCGATTTACCGGGCGCAAGAATAATGGTGTCGCCGCCATTCTTACTTAATACGAATCCGCCACCCGAAACGCTTCGCTGATGAACGACCAGCGGTCCGCACCCAGTATTCGTATACACAATGGCTGTGTCGTGTCCCAAACAGGGATGGAATGTACCGAGATCGCGCGCGCTCGAATCGATCGACATCACGCGTGGCGCTTTTGAGATCGAAAATGTTACAGGAATGAGAGTATCGTGTGTGCTGCCATCAGCAAGGGTATAATGGACGTGAATATTGCCAGCATAGTTGCCAGCGATGAGATTCGATAGCGCGATCGTGATGTGGAGCGAATCGTTCTGGACTAAAACGTTCGGAAGCGCAGTGTTGGTATGCGCCTCGAGGACAGATGCGAGTGAATTATCGGGAGTAATGCCAATAACTCTAAGCGTATCGCAGCCGGAATTATAGATTGCGAACAAAACAGAATCGGTATGATCGCACTCGGTCCTCGGCGCGAACGCGATCTGCGTTATAGGCGGATTGGTCGCCAACGCGGACATGCCTCCGATGCCGGCGCCGGTAAACATGACCGAGTCATCGATCTTTTGTTTTCCATCGTTAATATAAAACGTCACCTGTCCGTGAACGGTCTGCTGTTGAATACCAATCGGACGAAATCCGACTCGAAGCGTAATTGTCTTTCCGGATTCGACCCAGAGCGGTAACTTCGATGAGTCGAGGAAGATAAACGGTGAAGGCAGCACAAGGCTATCGAGGAGCGTAGAATCGCACGACGTATTTCGGAACGTAAAGATACTATCGAAACTACTTTGCTGGCACATCGAAACGGTGCCGAAATCGAATGTGCTTGCGTATTCGAGCGTCCCCGATGGAACGCCGGACCCCGTCAACGTAAGTGTGCTGGTACTATCGAAATTAAGATAATGATACCGCAGCGCAAGCGATGAGGAAGTTGCGCCAAGCGTCTTCGGAGCAAAGTGCAGCTTAACAGCCGAATGCTGGCCCGGAGGAATAACAATCGGTAATTTTATCGGCGAGCCATTGGTATCCGAAAGCGTCCAATCGCCAGCAGCAAGTGTGGCTTGTGTAATTCGAACTGTATCACACCCGGTGTTGGTAAATGTAATCGTGGAGTCGATCGACGCGCACGTTGCAAGCGAATCGAACGCAACGGTCGAAGATGCAGCAAGCGGCAGTTGCATCTTTACGGTTGCGCGAAGTCCAATTCCGAAGGAAGAATCGCGGCCCATGTAATGTGTAGTCACGCGGATCGAATCGAATGCGATCTTCGGGCTTCGTGGATTTTCATGGATGAAGAGGCGGGCCGATCCACCGCTCCCGATTTTTATCGGGAAGGTCAGTGGATGCCCGAGACTATCGGTCAAGGTCCAATCGGAGAGCTGCCCATTGATTGCCGAAAGCAATGCCGCCCTCGTGATCGCGAGAGAATCGCACCCTTGATTTGTAAGATCGAGAATGGTATCGACAGAGGTGCAAGTTGGGAGCGAATCGAGCCGAACGGTGCGCGCATTGAGCGCATACTGCGCCGGCAGTCCCAATCCAAAAAGCCGGACCGGCAAGTAGATCGTATCGTATGGGAACAGTCCGACCCGTTCGAGATAACCCGCATAGAGTATGACGCGCACGAGCGCGGAATCGGAAGCGGTGGAATCCATCAGGTCGATCGGTCGCCAGCCAATGCGAAACGCCGCGGAGTCTCCCGGTTCAAGCGTTTGGTCTGGATCGGGTAGGCTGTCGAGCACCACAGCGGTGGTTGTTACGGGCCGGCGCGTCGTGTCGATGATCCGCAGATCGATAATCGAGACGGCACCCACATTCGGATTGTGCAGCCAATACCGGTTGTTGATCGTGTCGCAGATCGTTGCCGTTGCCGGACGCAGAGTATCTTTATTGATGCAGACGCACTCTGGGATTACCGCTCCATCGCCGCCATCGGTCGTTTTCCAAAGTCCGCCAGTATTATCGAAGGCATAAATAACATCGCCGCAGCGCAGCACGGAGAAACGAACGTCGGTATTTTCATTCGGTCCGCCGACGCTCGCCCATGTGAAGCCGGAATCTCTCGACCGATAGAGACCTGCCGTGTAATTGCCATAGGTGCCGCTATTCTGAATATAGAGTACATTATTAAGACCATTGCTGATACCAGTGATGCAGCCATTACCTCGGAAGGGAAGTGTGGTAATAAGCTGCCAATCATAGCCATACGAATTTGGAGTGGAACGGTAAATTGGTGTGCCGGGAAATGTACCATTACGAAGAATGGTATCTTCCGCTGCGACAATAAACATCGATGAATGCTTCATCGCATACACACTCCATGCTTCGTGCTTGAAATCAACACCGGCGCCGCCCCATTGCCTTCCACCATCCGAGGTGCAAAGAAAGCCAGCTAAATATCCCTTTGCGGGGCTATTGACATTCGTCGCAACGCCATATTGATCGTTGAGGAAATCGACTCCACCATTGAATTGACTGAAGGTGGTAGCCCAGCTCTTACCGGAATCGATCGAAACATGAATGCCAACTCCGGCACCCTCGGTAACGATTAAAGTTTGAGAGGTCTGCCGCACACCGGAAGGCCAATTCCATGCAGTCCCCGGCACGGCAGACCATGTCGATCCGGCGTCGGTCGTTCGCCACAATAGGGAAGTGCCAACGTCCATTCGTCCTGCCACGGTAGCCCAACCCGTATCGGCATTGAGGAACCAGATATCGGTAATGTATGGATCTTCGGAAGCATAGATGGTTGGCGTGGTGCAGTCGATCCAGGTCTGGCCGCCATTGGTCGTTCGTTTGATGGGCGCGCCCTGGCCGCCAAGCACTCCATTAAAGCCGATCAGTCCGGTATCGACGCTAAAAAAGTAGGAAGAAGAGATAAATCCATGCGGGAACTGCTGGATTTTATTCCATAAGGCGGACGCTGTTCCCGCCATCAGAATGGAAAGTAAACTGAGTAAGAGAATACGCATCGATGGCGATGCTGATTTTCGAATGTGACGGGTCATGCGAACTTGAGTGCTTCGTTGTAAATGATGCTGGGATAGCACACACATGCTCTTAAAAAAACGCGCTTGTCGCGGCGAGTGGACGAGTCGCACTCACAATACGCACGCCGCCGAAGTGCATTAAAATTACACTTAAACCAGCCGAATAGTTACAGCCGCTGAAAAAAAGTTAACAAGCGAAGAGAGCCTATCGTCATACAGGGTTGCCCTGCGAAGCTTCCTTAATGGATGAAAATTTTACGATACTTTGAAAAATATTTCATTTCCTTATAATCATTTTACGTCGCGAAAGCAGAAAGCAATTCTTTGGGATTGGCACCTTCTTCGCAATGATGATCTGTGTGAAGATAATATTTCTCATCGTACTAATTTTTTTTATCAGCATGCCAGGCGCTTTTAAAAATGGCGCATGCATAGCGCAGCAAACAGCGCCTGCTATGAGCAGTCACATTCCGGCGGTAAGAGAGCAATCATCGGATGTCACGGCGCTCTGGCGGCTCAATACATTACATTACTGGACCGGCAAGACCTATTCGTTAACGGACGCTGCCAATCGGCAAGCAATCGTTGCATTTCAAAAGCTTGTGGGGCTTCCGCGGTCCGGAAAGCTCACGGATTCGACGGTCGCGCGCATCATGCTCGCCACCGTTCCCGATTCGCACGTCAAGCTTAATCGCCGGCATCTCGAAGTCGATCTCGATCATCAGGTGCTTTTCGGAGTCGATTCGCTCAATCAGGTATGCATTATTCTTCCAGTATCGACAGGCAATGGGCAGCGTTTCGATTATCCCGATAAAGGGGATAGTGGATCATCCAAAGTATATGCACGACGCCCACTTAAAAGGGCGTCCACCCCTCGCGGAAATTTTAAGGTCTATTACAAAGTGTCCGGCTGGCGAAAAAGCCCGTTGGGGCTTATGTTCGATCCAATGTATATTACGGGAGGTATTGCAGTCCATGGCGATGCAAGTGTCCCACCTAAACCTGCAAGTCACGGATGCATTCGCATTCCCATGTTCGCGGCCGGGCAGATGTTTGAAATAACACCGATCGGGACGCCCGTTATTGTCTTCGGCGAGAATCCTAAGGCACAAAACCCTTTTAAAAGGGGGCTTGCGGAACAGTGAAGCATCAACTATGAAACATGCAATTATGAAACATGCAATTCATATTTCATACTTCATATTTCATATTTGCTACATCGCGGAGAGGGAGAGATTCGAACTCTCGAAGCCCTTGCGGGCTTAACGGTTTTCGAGACCGCCGCATTCGACCACTCTGCCACCTCTCCGAATTGGATGGTCCGTGTATCTCGATGACCCAAGCCCTTAAAAAGGGACTTGCAAGCCCTTTAAAGAGGGACTTGTTCCATTATGGTGATTGCGGCCCTTCAACCACCGCGAAAAGCCAGACGTTCCTAAGCCGTCCAGACCTTTAAAAGCGGCTTGGCAAACTTCAGAGCTTTTTCCATGTAACTTTTTCTTGAAACGCAGATTATTACATGCAGGAATTGCAAAAAGAGCAATCCAAAAGAGGAATTCCAAAAAATAAAAAATAAAACCGGGAAAAAGCCGTTACCTTTGGACGCTTCGTTGGTCTTTAATAGGATTGTTCGCACCGTCAGCGATACTTTCGATTGGATAATTATTGAACTATGATTTTCCGCTTCACACGCTATTTCGTTTTTTTCTTCACTGCTGCCCTGGCCGGTATCCCTGCTTTAATAGCCCAGAAACCTTCGAATTTAAGTTCTATGGGCCGCGATTTTTACCTCGGCTATCTCCCGCCAAGCATTAAATGCGCGGCTATTAAGCCATTTCAAGGAGTGTTTGTGCTTATTTCGTCGCCATATGATTGCAATGTGATGGTGTCCTATTTCAATGCCTTTGGGAAGGAGATTACCGGGGCTACGAATCACATTGTCGCAAAACATTCCTGGCAAGCGCCACTCGATCTTTCGTTTATGAATTCTATCGATAACTATGGTAACCCTATTAATGCCAATAGTGAGGTCGCGGAATATACCGTTTGCCACATTCATGCGGATCATCCTATCACGGTTCATTATTATTCTACTGGTCCAAATTCCGGAGGCGAGACGCTCATTTTGCCAACGCAGGTCCTCGGCAAAAATTATGTGATCGCCTCGCTCGCAGCCAATCCTGCAACTGGGGCCGCCAATTCCACCCATTTCCCATGCACGGTCGATTCCGGCAGTTCGGAATTTATGGTGATTGCAGTAGCCGATAGCACGAAGATCACAATCACTCCAAATGGCAGAACGATGGCTGGAAATATCGGCGTCAGCTTGGGCTACGGTGCAACCGGGGAAAAACACCCATTTACTGCAACGCTCGAACGCGGTCAGGTCTATTTTGTGAAATCGACGCTCGATAATTCCTCGAACGACCTTTCCGGCACAACGGTCACCTCTTCCAAACCTGTCGCCGTTATCGCGGGCCATGGCGATGCGATCAATGGCGAGACCCAGACCACGCTCCAACAGGGCGGCGATCAGCGGAATATGCTTGTCCAGCAAATGGTCCCCGTGCAATACTGGCAAAGTTCAGGATACGTTAGTATGCCATTTATGGATTCTCCCGGCGTAACCAGTGACGATCCCAGCGCTGGCGATCTTTTCAAAATTTTCACCGATACGGAGGCAACGTCGGTTTCTTTCGATATTTATCAGGGTGGCAGCGACAGCCGCACGGTCGCACCTTATGCAGGATCACCTTCAGTGATAGATAATGTCGAGGCGGGAATGAGTGCTTCCTCGACAGACGGCACTCCGATCATGGTCGAGCAATACGATTATCGCGCACAAGGGACTTCGGTCCCATTTACTGCACCCACAATGATGAACGTAGTCCCGCTTGCGAATTATGCAACGACCTTCGAATTTTTTGTTGCCGATGATCGCTTCCAAGTTCAGAAACACAGATATATCAATGTTATCGCACGCAGCGATCAGTTCTCGAAAATAAAGTTGTGGGTGAATGGCGCCGGACCAAAACCGATCGCATCGCTTTCATCTGCTGGTTCTTCTTTCGGTATTCCTGGCCATTCAGAGCTTATTGGAAGACGATACGAGATTTTTTCGGGCAATTATTTTATCACCGGCGATAGCGCCTTCATGGTCTATAATTATGGAATGATTGGGTTAGACCCCGATAACGATCTCGGTGATAATGACGACGACGATTATTACTTCGAATATGCCGCGCCATGCGGCGAAACATTCAGCATTCCAGGTGCAAGCACACCCAAAGCAACCCTCGACACGCTCTGCGGTGGTTGGCATTGTATAGCAACGGATACTAACGCGCTCGATATGGGATTAGCAATGGTCGAGATCCTAAATGATCCAATCGGAGTGCTATTGAGAAGACCCAATTCCGATTCCGGATTTGTAAGCTCGAATGTCGATTTCGATCCTTCTGGATTTATTATTATTCCCGGCGAGACGACTGCTTCATTCGACATAAAAGTCCTGAATCCATTGCAGGATGCGTGGGCGTATGTCTGGGTAGTCAATGCTGCCGGAAAAGACACACTGATGTATCTTAATTATAAAGCCCCACACCTCTCGGCGCCCGACAGTGAGTCCTTCTATTTCGCTCCGTTTGCAACGGATACCTGCACGACCGTTGTGTTCAAAAACACAGCGAATTCCACCGGCAATAGTTACACTATAACGGGCTATCATTTCACAGTCAATCGGGGATTTCATGTCACCAATATTACGCCACCACTGCCATTTACATTACGACCGGGAGATTCTATAACATTCTCGATATGCTTCGGGGCGGATTCTGCAGCGAAAGCTTATCTCGACA
>DASZLH010000083.1:0-4843 GCA_035552495.1 Kapaibacterium sp. (SeqCode)
AAAAACAACGCTATCCCGATATACTTGCGGCGTAACACTTCCGGATACGCTTCCAAATAATCCATTAGAACTGATACCTATCGGCGTCAGTAAGTCGGTGTTCATCTGAAGCACGAGGTCCATCTCGTTTGCAGTGAATGACGAGGCGGTTACCGCATCTATGGGAATGGCGACGACCGATCCCACAGTGGCCGTAAGCGTTCTCGTGGGGCCGATATTTCCAAATGCCACTTCGATCGGCGGGACGCCGATGCCAATGCCAGTTATTGCAAACGACGTATCGAGGGTCGAGCCATCGGAATATTCGAGCACGAGTGTTATCGTAGCTGTTCGAATTGAAGAATCGGATGGACTGAATGTGCCGGAAATAGTTGCCGAACCAGAGGAAGAAATACCGAATGGAATAAAAGAATCGAGAGTAAAATCTTGCGAATCTTTTCCGCTGATCGTCACGCGCTCGATATGAATGGAATCGCATCGGCCATTCGCTATCGAAACACTAAAAGGCTGCGATTGACATGTCGAAATGTGAAGATCGGGCGAAGAAGAAAGTGTAATATGCCCGGGAACATCCGTCACCGTTACATTTAACGGAATAGATTTATTGCCGACATCCGTGACAAGTATGAGATCGCCAGAAAAACTTCCCGTATCCTGGCTGCTGAATGCCACAATCATGGTGTCCGATTGACCTTGCAGTAATGTCGAACGAGGCGCGCGTAGTATCGAGAAGCCGGACCCCGCAAGTGATATGCTATCAATATTCACATTACCGCAACCGCGGCTCGTTAAAATAAGGGTATCCTGTACAACTCCACAAAGCGAAACAAATCCAAAATCGAGTGATGTGGATGATAGCGCAACATCGGGTTTACCGCTTGTACCAATACCTGTGATAACGATCGTAGTATCGTAACGTCCACTGCCTTCGTAAGAAACTGCAATATGTACGGTATCGGTAACCCGTCCGGCCAATTGTGGAATAAAAAATAAATGTAAAGCGGTGCTTTCACCGGGTCTCAATGAATCGACAATCGGTAAAGCACTAACTTCGAACGGTAATCCGGTTGTAACAGAAATAATTTTGAAGGGCTTGCACGCGAGGTTGCGGAGCGCGATCGTAAAGGATGCGGAATCGCACAGCGAGGAAGTAACGGAATCGGCAATCAGCGAAAGCGCGCGATCCGATTCGTATGCATAACCAGTCAGGACCAGAGAATCGGTCACTGCGCCATGCGTTACGTGCAACATCCCTTGTTGTGCGCCAGTCGTAGTAAGCGGTACATCGCCCAGTAAGAATGTGCGCTCGGTCCCTGCGCTTAAAACGAATGGTTTAAAATTCGAGAGCAGATGGAATGGAGCGCTCGTATTGATCGACGAAATAAATATATCCGCGCAGCCTGGATTATACAGAGTCACTTTGCGAGCGGCGCCCGCGCACAAACTGACAGAATCGAAGTCTATGGCTTGTGAAGTCGTCGTTCCTAAAAATGTGAGCGTATTGGAATGTGAAGGTAATCCGATGAACGACAGTGCAAAAGTTGTGTCTTCCAGATACCCGTCCGCCTGACGTATCGTCAGCTTGACGAGCGCGGTGAAGTTGCGCTCTTCATGTGGCTTATAAAGAATATCAAGTGAATCTCGCCGGATGTTCGAGAAAAAATTAAAACTGTTTGAAGAGCTGCCGAGACTTAGTTCGTGCGTGCTATCGCTGAGGAATGCTACGTTGGAGATCTGGATAGAATCGCACGTCTCATAGTTTAGCAAAACATTTACATGCGCGCTATCGCAAACCGCAGCCTTTGTTGTCGAAGAAAGAGAAGTAATAGAAACGAAAGGCAGCACCGATGGTGAAAGCGTGCCATCGCCGCCATTCATGGTCTTCCAAACGCCGCCATGATCGTCGAATGCAAAAACGACCGCACCGCGGCCCGTCACCCCGAATCTCGTATCGTTTCGATTGACAGGGCCGCCGACATTTTTCCAGAATACCCCACCATTTACCGTTCGCACGAGGCCGCGCGGACCATTCACCAAAGATCTACCCTGCGCGTAAATAACGGATTGGCATATATGCGATCCGGCAATTCCTCCGCTGATTCCGGAATCCCCATAACTCAGGAGCGGTATTTCGATTGTGGACGAAATAGGTATTTTGAACAGCGACGTTTGGCGGGAAGGATTGAATTCATTTGCAAGAAAAAAAGTCCTGGTGACCGGATCGCCGTAGGCTGTCCATACTTCATGGCCTGCGGGAATTGCCTGCCATTGGACTCCGCCGTCTGTTGTGAGAAGATATTGATCGAGCGAATTAAAAGCTTGTGTGGAAACAAAGCCGGTGTTGTCGTCCATAAAGTCAATTCCGGTCGGGTCGCCGGTAATTGCATTCTGGACCCACGTTTTTCCCTGATCGCTCGAAAACATTATGGCTGGGTTTACATCGCGATTGGTATAAAATACTCCTCGCGATGTTTCGCGGATACCGTCCGGAAATATTGCCGGTTGAACGAATGACCACGATTTGCCGCCATCCGTCGAGTGGTAGATGCCGCTCCAACCCGTTTGCGATGTCTCACAGATTGTTGCCCAGCCATTCAGCCGATCGTGAAAATATATATCGGTGACCTGGCCGACGATATTTGGATTAGGAAGTTTGGCTTGCGTCCAGGTTGCGCCGCCATCGTCCGTATAATAAATTGTGGCGAGTGTCGTGCTGACGAATAGATACCATCCGGTACCGATCAGACCTTCGGAAGCATTGAAGAAAAACGCGCTCGATCCGTTCGTGCCGGTAAGTTGCAGGAGCTTTGACCAGTTCTGTCCTAACGCGGTCTGGGCAAAGCCGAGCGTTGAAATCAGCGTCAACCAATATAGTGCGCGTCTCATTTTCGGCAGATAATAACGCGGGCCGTCTGGTCGTTTACGATAGCGGTATACATTCCTTCCTGTAATGCTCCGACTCCGATTCCATCGGATGAAGGCACTTGTTGGTGCAACACATTGCGGCCAAGCATGTCGTATAGATCGAAGGTCGGAGCATTCTTAGAATGAAACTCAGAAGAAAAATAGAGAGTGGTCGATGCAGGATTCGGATAAACGAGAAGAGGGCTATTCTCCATATTTATATTGGCAACATTCATCTTTTCCGTCCCTATTCCATCGAGTTCGATAAACTTATGCCCGGCATTGGTGCCAAGTTCGATCGACTCCACCGCTTCGCCAGCCGTGCGCGGCGAGAAGATTACTGTGAAATTCAGTGTACTGTCACTCGAAAGATATAGCGGCAACGAAGGACCTCTCACTGTAAATAATTCTGGATTACTCGATATTACTGAATCAATTCTCAGCGGGCGACATCCAACATTTGTAATATCGAGAGTAAGTTTTTTCGAGGAGTCAACGGGAACATCCCCGTAGATCAAACTATCGGTCGATAACAATGTCGGTGGCAGCGAAAGCACGGTCGCTGTTACCGGAAAATCGAGGCTATCTTTTTGTCCCCATTCCTGCGAATGAATCCACAGTCGCAACGTTGCGGAATCGATTCCTTCCACATATGGAAAATAACTCAGCGTGAGACGGGAGCTATCACCGAACAATATTTTTTGTTTAAACGAAAGATTAAAGTTGCCTTGCGCTCGCACGACGGAGATCGAATCGAGGACAAGCCCAGTGCAGACAGACGAAAAAATATTTACGGAGAAAGGTCTGGACTGCGAAGAACATATCGTATCTAAGATCGGATCGGCGGTGACTTCTACGAAAGAACGAAGCGATGGTGTGATTAGGCCATCGATGCCATCGCGGCTGACAAATACATCACGCGTATTGCTGTCCCACCAATAAAAGGACGAGCCTCGGTCGAATGTCCAGCCCTTTTGAATATACGATTGAGCATTCGGGAATGTGCCTGCAATTTCGAATGTCGCGCATTGGTCCTGGCTTCGCAAGATGCTGCTGCGTGTACTGTCGTTCGAGATATAGAACGTCCCGGAGCAATCGTGTGCGCCAGCGACCTGCCCTCCAAGATCACGAAAATCGAAATTCGAAGGGACCGGAATAACCCGCCACGTAATTCCGCCATCGAGGCTTTCGCGTAGCTCATCGCCGCCGGTATAGATAAGGCCGTGGGCACGATCGGCAAAGACGCTCGCGCAGTCTGTCATTCCTGTATCGACAAGGTTCCAGGTCAGCCCACTATTGGCTGATCGATAAATATGTTTACTGGAAACGGCTATAACGATTTTAGGCGTAAGGTAGTCCAAAGCTCGAATAGAATCTCCGCGCGGGATGCCAATGGTTGGCGCGGCAGCTATCCCGTTGCTGGTGTAGTAAAGCTCGCTATCAGAATAAATGAATACGAAGGAAGGCGTTGCGCCGACTAATATCAAATTCGAATCGGTAAGCGTGTTCACCCAATGCTGCCAATAATGATCTCCCTTAAACAGCCCAACATTTTTAACGGTGAACCAGGCTGTCCCGCTATCTTGAATTGCAATGGAAGTGACGAAGCCAGCTTGATAGACAAGCAAAGCTGTGCTATCGTCAAAGCGGGTGATATCGCCCGATTGTGTTGCAACGAGCCCTAAATGGGGGTTGTAAAAATCGATGGCTTGCACGGGAAGTACGTAGAGTGGCTGCCACGATCCATAGGCTTCGTCGCTCGATCCAGAAGCGCAGAATAGAAGAATGGCTGCAATGAGAAATATTCTGGGACTCATAACCAGTGCTCTA
Source organism: Kapaibacterium sp. (SeqCode) (assembly GCA_035552495.1). Taxonomy (GTDB): domain Bacteria; phylum Bacteroidota; class Ignavibacteria; order Palsa-1295; family Palsa-1295; genus PALSA-1295. The sequence continues at coordinate 4,735 of DASZLH010000083.1, forward strand.
TAGACCTATCATGAAATGTTGTCAGACTACGCGCTCTTATGCACTTCTTGTCTAACTCGGCGCGAAGTTCGTTGGACACTAATTGCAACAATCTCTTACAGTCAAGGTT
>DASZLH010000084.1:0-5697 GCA_035552495.1 Kapaibacterium sp. (SeqCode)
CCCAGCAAAATCGAAGGCGGGACCATCACCCTGGATTTGAACACACTTGTCGAGGGCGTTTATTATATTGAGATGACAACGCCTTCAGGGCAGGTCTATCGCGCAAAGGCCACGAAGATCGAGTGAATAACTAAGCCGAAAAATTCCTCGGGAGTAACGAACTTAACATTTCCTGTAGAAGCCGTCAACCAAAGTTCAGGCCAAAAATTGGCGCCGAAACCAACTTTCTGAAAAATCAGGAACATTCGGGCAATTCGTGCGGTTAGTGGGCCGCATTGTATCCGGATTTGTCGTTCCAATAACGCGAAAGACCGCTAAATCCTGTTGAAAATAAAGGATTAGAGAGGCCTTTCTTTATTCCGTGTGGAACGCAAAACGTGCGGGGCATAAACTGGGGTTAGATGGCGAAACAAGGTGCGATTAAAGTGGACGGCGTGATCGAAGAAGCGTTGCCGAATGCGACGTTTCGAGTCAAGTTAGAGAACGGCCACGAGATACTCGCACATGTTTCCGGCAAGATGCGGATGAACTACATCAAAATCCTCAATGGAGACCGCGTTACCGTCGAACTATCTCCGTACGATCTTTCGAAGGGCCGCATAACATACAGGTACAAGTAGCATAAATTTTTGGAAGGACAGTTAGCATGAAAGTCCAGGCATCGGTTAAAAAACGCTGTGAAAATTGTAAGGTAATCACCCGAAAGGGTGTGGTCCGCGTGATCTGCAAGACCAATCCGAAGCACAAACAACGTCAGGGATAATCCACATACGAATTTAGAATTACGAATGGCTCGTATTGCAGGCATCGACTTACCGAAGAACAAACGGTCCGTTATCGGACTTACGTACATCTACGGTATTGGGCAAACTAACGCTCATAAAATTCTCGTGGCCGCCGGAATTTCCGACGACAAAAAAATCGCCGACTTGACGGAAGACGAAGTAACGGCGATCCGATCGGTTATTACGAACGACTTCAAAGTCGAGGGAGTGGCGCGCAGCGAAATGCAGCTTGCGATCAAGCGGCTGATGGACATAGGCTCCTACCGAGGGCTTCGCCATCGTCGCGGGCTGCCGGTACGCGGCCAGCGCACCCGCACGAATTCGCGCACTCGTAAAGGGCGCCGTAAGACGGTCGCCGGTAAGAAGAAGGTAACGAAGTAGCAGAAAAAGCCTTGAGTGATAGTCCTAAGTGTATTCGCTTCGGACAAATTCACTCAGGACTTAGGACTTTTTAGACTTAGGACTTTTTAGAATGGCAAAAGCAGCAGCAGGCGCGAAAGCAGCCGGAACGAAAAAGAAGAAAAAGATTCAGGCGGAAGCCCTGGGCGTCGCGCATATTAAAGCGACGTTCAACAACTTGATGGTGACGCTAACCGACACGCGTGGCAATACGCTTTCGTGGGCAACGGCCGGCAAGATGGGCTTTAAAGGCTCGCGCAAGAACACGCCGTTCGCGGCGCAGGTCTCGGCAGAGAGCGCGGCAAAAGAAGCATTCGATATGGGCTTGCGCAAAGTCGATGTGCTGATCAAGGGTCCGGGTTCGGGCCGCGAAGCAGCCGTTCGCGCGTTGCAGACGGCCGGCATCGAAGTGCTGACGATCAAGGACATCACGCCGATGCCGCACAATGGCTGCCGCCCACCCAAAAAACGCAGAGTGTAATAGTTTTTGCCGTAAACTTCAGTCAGAGCATGATGAAGGAAGAAGGCCGGAATTATGGATTGCATTCGTAATTCATAATTCGTAATTCATAATTAAAAAACATGGCTCGTTATACAGATGCATCGTGTAAGCTTTGCCGCCGAGAGCGTCAGAAGCTCTTTTTAAAAGGCGCAAAGTGTTACTCGGAGAAGTGCCCGGTCGAAAAACGCGCGTACCCTCCCGGTCAGCATGGCCAATCCCGCCGTCAGAAAGTTTCAGAATATGGCATTCAGCTTCGTGAGAAGCAGAAGGTCCGCCGCTTGTATGGAATGCTCGAAACCCAGTTTCGCAATACCTTCGAGCGCGCTTCGCGTTTGCGCGGTGTTACCGGCGAGAACCTGGTTAAGCTGCTCGAACGCCGTTTGGACAATGTCGTCTACCGTTTAAACCTCGCGCCCTCGCGCAAGGCCGCGCGTCAAATTATTCTGCACCGTCACATTATGGTGGGTGGCCACGTCGTGAATATTCCATCGTTCCTGGTTTCGCCGGGCGATAATATTCAGGTGAAGGAGTCGAGCCGTCGCCTGACGGTGATCCACGAATCGCTTCAACGCACGCGTGGCGATGCGGCCGTACCGAATTGGCTTTCGCTCGATAAGGCGAATCTTTCCGGCGTGTTTCTCGCCGTTCCGGAGCGCGCGGATATTCCGCTGAATGCAAACGAGCAATTAATCGTCGAACTTTATTCGAAGTAGCGAAGTGCTGCTCCCTGGTCTCTTCGGAGGCCGGGGAAAATTCAGTCACTTGAAGCATTTATACGTAGCACTTTAGCACTTTTACACTAACAGGAGCCCGAAGAAGAAATGATTAACTTACACATGCCAGACCGGATCGAACTCGATGCGTCTTCACGGACGGATACCTACGGCCGGTTCATTGCGTCGCCACTCGAAGAGGGCTATGGTACCACACTCGGCAATTCGATGCGCCGCGTTTTACTTTCCTCGATTCCCGGTACCGCATTCACCAGCGTCCGCTTCGAAGGCGTGCTCCACGAATTCTCGACGATCAAAGGTGTCGTCGAAGACGCCGCCGAAATTATTCTGAACCTGAAAGGCGTCCGCTTACGCTCCGAGCAAAAAACGCCGACGCGTATTCTTATCGATGTGAAAGGCCCTAAAGATTTCAAGGCCGGCGACCTTCAGCAATTCACACCGGAAGTTGAAATTTTGAATCCCGATCATCATTTGTTCACGATGTCCAACGGGGCGCATGTCCAAACGGAACTTCGCGTCGGGCATGGCCGTGGCTATGTGCCTTCGGATGAAAATAAATCGCTCGATGCGCCGCTCGGCACGGTAGCGATCGATTCGATCTATACTCCAATTGTCAATGTGCGCTTTGTGGTCGAGCCAACGCGCGTTGGTCAAAAAACGGACTACGAGCGACTGATCCTCGAAGTCGAGACGGATGGCTCGATCACGCCCGAAGAAGCGGTGACTATTGCCGGTCGCATTCTGCGCGATCATGTCAATCTGTTCGTCCGTTTCGGCGGGCCGGAAGAAGAAGAGCCAGTCAAGCCGATTGCCGATACCGAGACCGAACGCATTCGGCAGATACTGCTGACGCCGGTCGATTCGATCCAGCTTTCGGTGCGTTCGCAAAATTGTTTGCGGGCCGCGAATATCAAGACCATTGCCGAACTCGTCCGCCGCGATGAACGCGATTTGCTGACGTTCCGTAATTTCGGACGCAAGTCGCTCGACGAACTCGGAAAAATCGTCGATTCCCTGGGGCTGACCTTTGGAATGGATGTCGATCGTTACCTCGAAAGTCAGACAGCCGAAGCACATTAATTACCCTTGCGAATATGAGACACGGAGTTAAAGGCAGAAAATTAAAGCGGACCGCAAGCCATCGTGCTTCCACGCTGAATGGGTTGGCGACCTCGCTCATCCTTCATAAACGCATTCGGACGACCGAAGCGAAGGCAAAGGAAGCCCGCCGTTTCGTCGAGCCGATCATTACGCGCGCTAAGCACGCGCTTGCGATGAAAGGGGACGACGCTCCGGCTGTCGCTTCGCGGCTTCATGCCCGGCGCGAGATTGGCCGCGTAATTAAAGACGATGCGGCGATTAAAGCACTTTTTACGGAGATCGCGCCGCGCGTCGAGAACCGAGCGGGTGGCTATACCCGCGTTGTGAAACTCGGCTACCGTCACGGCGATAACGCTGAGATGGCTGTGCTCGAACTCGTCGATTGGAACGAGAGTGAAGCCCCGGCTGCACCGAAAGCGGTCGCTGCTAAGCCACGTCCGACCCGCAACAAAGCGAAGACCGCCGAAGCTAAATTAGCGGAAACCGAAGCCGCTGCCGAAGCTCCCAAAAAGCCGCGCGCAACTCGCCGCAAAAAAACCGAACCGGCTGAAGGCGAGTAAATCTATTCGAACATTTCGAACAAGACCTCGGAATTTCCGGGGTCTTTTTTTATTTATCTGATAGTTTACGAAGCCAGACGATTGCATAGTTCGTCAGCATTGGCACAGGATGCCGTTCGAGAAAATCGGACTTCCACTGATGCACGCGCGCAAGAAGAGGAAACCGGCTATAATAACCGTGCCCGAAATATCCTCGGTGTTCCACGACTTCATATCCCAAGCGTTCGAACCGCCGAATAGCAGAAGGTAGAGGACCTCGGCACCAGCGGTAATACGCCGGAAATTTATCGCGCGTTTGACGAGCCGCCGGTGAAAGGATGCGATTAAGAAGCAAAGTAATCCGCTCGGGAAGAAATTTATTGACTAAGAACGGAACAGTATAAAGAGTAGGAAAAAGATGGATTGCCGAGCCACCATCCACAAGCATCTCCCGTACATTTTTATGGAAGGCGAGCGGATCGGCGATATGTTCGGCCAGCATGACGCTGAAGATGACTTCGAATTGCTCGCGCAATACTACTCGGTCGCCACTCTTCCAGTCCTTCGCGGTATTTAGTTCGCCAGCAATATCGCAAATTACTTTACAGATTTCTGCCGGAGCTTTTACGAGTTCATCCGAAGAGCGATCGAGTAGTGTATAGAGCAAATCGTCAGCGAGAATTTCTTCCATCGACAAAAATGGGTGCGCGCCGCCGCCAATATCGCAGACAGAGTGACTCCGCGCCGCTTTTAGTAACGGTGTGAGCCGTTCGCGAAGATCGGTGAAGATATTGCTATCCGGAGTTGAATAGGTTATCACAATTTCCGTTCGATCATCGAAAGAAAATACCGATGAACCCGGGCGTCGTCCACAACTTCGGGATGGAAGACCGTTGCAAGCAAATTCTTTTCGCGTGCCATGACGATTCCGCGATCGACTTCACCCAGGACTTCGACACCAGGGCCAGTCTGGGTAATAAGTGGCGCGCGAATGAAGGCTCCGGGAAAATCCTCGGCTCCTATTGCAGGAATATGCAGCGGTTCTTCGGAGCTAAATCGCTGTGGGCCAAATGCATTGCGGCGGATGGTAATGTCCATCAGTCCAAGTCGTCCCTGCGTCGATCCTTCGATATTTTTTGCAAGGAGGATCGAGCCCATGCACGTGCCCCAAATGGGAAGGCCTTCTTCACCGAGTTTTCGGATTGTATCGAAAATACCACGCCCGGCTTCGGACTGTTCGAGAATAGCCACCGCCGTCGATTCACCGCCGGGAATAATGAGCGCGTCGATATTATCGAGATCGGAAGTGCGGCGAACGTCACGAGTTTCCGCGCCAAGCGATTCGAGCTTCTCGATATGCTCGCGGAAATCGCCTTGCAGACTTAAAACACCAATTGTAGGACAGGCTTTAGCCTGTCTCTCCTCGCTCCGATGTGACAGGCTAAAGCCTGTCCTACCATTAGATTCCACGGACAGCAAGCAACTCCTGCTCCGCGAGCGATGCGACCGTGCGGCCGACCATCGGCTCCCCGAGGCTACGGCTGACCTGTGCCAGGACATCCGGATCGTTGAAATACGTTGTTGCCTTCACGATTGCAGCCGCGCGTTTCGCCGGATCGCCCGATTTGAAAATGCCG
>DASZLH010000085.1:0-6731 GCA_035552495.1 Kapaibacterium sp. (SeqCode)
CATCGGCAGGGGTAGCGAGTCCGCCGGCTGCAAAGTTCACGACCGGCAGTTTACCGGTATCTGCAATTTCATTGACCAGATCGAGCGGCGCGGCGAGTTCTTTTGCGAAGCGATACCGCTCATCTTTCGAGAGGGAAGTAAGCTTGCGAATATCTCCGAGGATGGAGCGGGCATGACGTACGGCCTCGACGACATCGCCCGTCCCTGCTTCGCCTTTCGTGCGGATCATGGCCGCGCCTTCAGCGATGCGCCGGAGCGCCTCGCCCAAATTGCGGGCGCCGCAAACGAATGGCACATCGAATGGGTGTTTGTCGATGTGGTTTTCGTCATCGGCCATCGTGAGCACTTCGCTCTCATCAATGCAATCGACGCCGAGCGATTGCAGGATTTGCGCCTCTACGAAATGGCCGATACGCGCCTTCGCCATCACCGGGATCGAGACAGCCTCTATAATTTGTAAAATAAGTTCGGGGTCCGACATTCGAGCTACCCCGCCATTGGCGCGGATATCTGCCGGCACGCGTTCGAGCGCCATGACAGCGACTGCGCCCGCATCTTCCGCGATCTTTGCCTGCTCCGCGTTTACGACGTCCATAATGACGCCGCCTTTTAACATTTGCGGGAAAGCACGTTTGACAAGCGTTGTGCCGGTTTTCGGCGATTGTCCGTTCTTCGATTGACCGTTTGTATTCATCATTCGGCTAACAATTCACAGATGCTATTAGTGCAAAATCAAAATCTGATTGGTATGACCTCTTGGATCTATATCCCTTATGAAACATGCCTGTTCGCAACACCCGCCAGAAACCCTGCAATCATACGGGCAGCCAGCCGAGCGGTGCGGCTATCGGCGTCATGCGGTGGGCTTACTTCGACGATGTCGAGCATTCTCACATGCTTCGAAAGGCCTGCGGCGACGGAAAGTTCATAAGCTTCTTCGGCGAGAAATCCTATCGGCGCAGGCGAACTGACACCGGGCGCGTCCGAAGCGCGCACACAATCCATGTCAAAGGAAAGATAGACAGGCACATTCGTATCGCCGAGCGTGATCGCAAACTCGCATTCTTCGAAAGCATTCGGCAAATGAGCAGTCGTCGCATCTTCGAATGTCAGGATACGCGTGCCTTGCTGAAGCAGCCAATCGAAATGCGACTGTGCCGTCACGAACGACTGAATGCCAATCTCCGAGAAGCGCCGAGGACTGATGATTTCTTCTTCAATGAGCAGACGAAAACTGCTGCCGGAATGATGCTTGCCATCTTTCTTCGGACGTACGTCCAAATGAGCATCGATATTTATTAGTCCAATCGCTTCCGATTGTGTCCCTTCACGAAAACCTTTCACCAATGGGTAGGTAATATCATGTCCTCCGCCCAGCGCGATGACGATCTTTCCTTTGGCAATCATGTCACGCGCAATGCCTGAGGCCGCATCGTGCATCGTTTCGAGATCGCCGGATGGAACATCTCCCAAATCGGCGATGCGTAGCGTATCGATATGATGCTTGAACTGCGGGCCTGCATACGGCGTGAGTTTGCCGAGCCACTGCCGAATGGCATTCGGCGCTTCGCTCGCGCCGATACGCCCGCCATTGAGGCGAATGCCTTCATCGGTCGGAATGCCAATTATGACAACATCGGCCTTGTCGGCATCGGAGGCTGGAAGAATGAGATCGGATAGGCGAGGGTCTTCTGTGTTAATCACGTTCATAAAACAAAGCAGGCAAAAGATCAGTGGCAATCAACTCACGAGATTTATATAAATTGAGCGAAAAAAAGGTGACATATCGTTTGTGTTACAAACGATTCATCTCCACACTCATCTTCAATTGTTCCGAACTTAGCCAATTTTCTGCCTGTTGTTCGGTTCATTCAGGAGAAGACATGAAACGTAAGCATATTATTGCTCTGGTTGTTGCGGTCGCATTTATTGCGGTGGCCGCCTACGCTTTGGTCGATAACAAGATCGATTATTCCGATTTCCAGAAAGCCGGAGTCGATGGCCGCCGCGCTCAGGTCTCCGGGACCTATGTGAAAGAGAAAGGCTCACATTACGATGTGAATTCGAATACCTTTACCTTCTTTATGAAAGACCACCAGGGACACGAAATGCCAGTTAAATATGGCGGGATCGAGCCAAATAATTTCGAGATAGCCCCAAGTGTTGTCTGCGTGGGGAAAGTCGAAGCGGGCGTATTCGAAGCGACCGATATTCAGACCAAATGCCCGTCGCGTTACGAAGGCTCCGGTAAGATGACGACTGGACAGCCGGATAGTAAATCATAACTTTCCATAAATTGCCCTCATGCTTGGTAATATCGCTCTTGCAGTATCGTTTACAGCTTCGGTCGTCGCGATAGTCCTTTATACGCTGACCGCACGCGGAAAGACGGAGCTCCTCACTGCCGCGCGATATTCGACACGCCTCGCTGTACTTGGCATTTTCGTCGCCTGTGCCACACTGCTCTATTATATTTTCAATTATCATTTCGAGATTAATTATGTCTACGAGCACGTCTCTCGAAAACTGAGCACGCTCCTTCTGTTCTCGACTTTTTATGCGAGCCAGGAAGGGAGCTTTATGCTCTGGGGCCTCTGGACTTCTCTCATTGCTCTCTTCCTGATGCGTTATGCCCGCCGCCAGCGATATGAATCGCATGTGATGGCGATATTCCTTTCGGTGCTGGTTTTTATTTCGCTGATGCTCTTACTAAAGAGCCCGTTCGAAACGATTTATGCAGCGCATCCCGGCGAAGCCATGAAAGGGATGGTACCCGCGGACGGCAAAGGACTCAATCCCTCGCTCGAAAATCTGTGGATCGTGATTCACCCGCCGATGCTCTTTCTCGGATTCTCGCTGCTTGCGGTCCCGTTCGCATTTGCACTCGCGGGGCTTATCAAACGGGATTATCAGGGATGGGTGGTGACTTCCATGCCATGGACACTTGGCGCCGCAATGGTGCTGGGATTTGGCGTCATGCTCGGCGGATTCTGGGCATACGAAACGCTCGGATGGGGTGGTTATTGGGGTTGGGACCCGGTTGAAAATGCAAGTCTGTTGCCGTGGCTCGTAACGGTTGCGGCGGCGCATACCATGCTTACCCAACGCCGCACCGGCGGGCTCATCAAGACGAACATTGCGATGACGCTCCTGGCTTATGCGCTGGTGCTGTATGGCTCGTTTCTTACTCGTTCCGGAATTCTTGGCGACGCTTCGGTCCATTCGTTTGCGGATCCCGGCTATCTCGCATTCACGATGCTCGTATGCGCGCTCGGAGTATTTATTCTAATCCCTTTCAGTATTTTCTTCTGGCGATGGCGCGAAATGTCGGGGTTCGGGCAGGACTACAAAATCTTATCGAGAGAGACAAGCCTTTCTATTGCTTCGGCCGTTATCGGTGCAAGCGCGCTGGTCGTTTTTATCGGTACGAGCGCTCCACTTCTGCAGAAAAAAGTCGATCCCGATTTTTACAATAATCTGCATATTCCGATTATCATTACACTGCTCATTGTAAACGGCCTTTCCCTCTTACTCAAATGGCGGCAATCGAATTGGAGTGAGGTGGTCAAAAAGTCGCTCACGGCGCTCGTCGCTGCGGCTGTGTTTACAGTAGGGGTTGTACTGTTAGGCGTTCACGATCCAAGATTTATTTTCATCGTAGCTGCCGCATTCTTTTCGCTCTTTGTCAATGTAGAGATCGGCTGGAAAATCCTGCGCGGTCACTGGGAGCTTACCTACGATCGCTCCCAGCCCACGCGTCGCGATTATACACGCCGAGTTATGACCGCCCTTGGCATTTCACTTGGTATCGGTATTCTTTCGTTACTAATTAGCACGGCAGGCGATTACAATCTTTTTGTGCCGATGATCCAGGCAAATTGGGGATTCGTTGCGCTGCTATTTTCGGCGCTGCTCGTATTCTTTGTGCTGATCGGATATCCGAAATTTATCTTCGATACAAAATTTCTCGGTGCGTACGTCGCGCATATCGGGCTTTCCGTTTTTATTATCGGTGTCATTGCGTCGGCAGGGTATTCTGTCCGCGAAATTATTCGACTGCCAATCAATAAGCCTGTAAAAGCGTTTGATAATAAATATACACTTACCTTTAAGGGAATCCAGAACGCGCCGAACGAGCACACGTATTGGCTGATCAATATTGCCGATAAACATGGTTACTCCGCTACCGCAAAACCGCTGACATTCTGGACCGACTTCAATCAGCATCAGGAGCCTATCCGGAATCCGGGTATTGTAAAATACGCGACGAAAGACCTCTACTTCACCATGAATGCCGCCGAGGAAGAGGGTGGAATCCCCAAAGATACGCTTGGCAAAAATCAAGAAGCCGCCGTGTTGGGTGGCAAACTTCAGATCAAGTTTATCGACTTCGATTTTCCTCAGACGGAAAAAGCGAAGATGATGTCGCAGCAACCGTTTCATGTGAAAGCGAGCGTCGAGGCAACAGTGCCGGGCGATGCCAATGCACAGTCGATTCCGCTTACTCTTGGCGTCACACGCAATCTTGCAACGAGCGAATCGCAGGAAGATGATATTATCGTCCCCGGTACAAGCTATCATGTGCAGCTCGATCAGCTTATGCCGGACATGCAAAACCCCGCCAACTCCCGCGTCGTCCTCCGTTATTTCGACGACAAGAATCTTCCTCCTGCTCCAACGGAAGTCGTCACGGTCGAAGCATTCGTAAAGCCGTACATCAATCTCGTGTGGCTCGGTATTATTACACTGGTAATCGGTTTTGGTTTTGCGGTCACTCGCCGCCGCCGCGAAGCATTGGTAGCGATTGACCGTGCCGAACGCGCATACGAGAAGCTGATTGGCGGTCATCATGCGAAGATGAGCCCGGATGCCGGCTCGGCTGTCCTGCGAAATCTCTTAACGAAAAAGAAATATAAAACCAGGGCGTAAATCGTCCGCTCGAAGTGTTGGAGGCCGGGTCTGTTACAGAACCGGCTTTTTTATTACTATAAGAAGGATGAAGTTGTAGCGAAGTTTTTTTGCGTAACGATCAGGAGGGAGGATTATGAGCTTTGTACGCGACGTCTTCAGTTTACCGCGGCGCATTAGTTATGCTGACCTGATCGTCTTCGGCGCGCTCGGGGGTCTTCTCTATTGGATGCTTCTTATTTCGCGGGAGTGGTCGGCTGCATTGCAACCGAATGTGGTTATCCATTCGGAGTTCGCATATCTTCCGCTGTATATGCTCTATTCGCTTTCACGCGGATTGGGTGCGTATGTTGTCTCGCTGCTCTTTACGATTGGCTATGGCTATACGATGGCCCATTCCAAGCGCGCAGAAAAATTCATGCTGCCGCTGCTAGATATTTTGCAGAGCGTCCCGATCCTTGCGTTCCTGCCATGGTTAGTGCTTTCGCTTGTCTATCTATTTCCTCACACGAACTTTGGCTTGGAACTGGCGACACTCCTAACTATTTTCACGGGACAGGTCTGGAACATGACCTTCGCATTCTACCACTCGCTCAAGGCAATCCCCACCGATTTGCGCGATGCTTCGAAGAGCTTTTATCTCACAAAACGCGAGACATTGTTCAAGCTCGAATTGCCATCGAGTGCAATTCCGCTCGTCTGGAACTCGATGATGTCGATGGCTGGTGGATGGTTTTTTCTTTCGGTCAGCGAAGCATTCTCGTTTGGAGGAAAAGATTTTAAGCTGCCCGGGATCGGAAGTTACATGTCGATCGCGGTCGAGCGTGGTAACATTCCAGGCATGATTGGCGCGGTGGTCGCAATGGCCGTTATGATCGTATTGCTCGATCGCCTGTTGTGGAGGCCGCTCGTTATATGGAGCACAAAGTTTCGGGTCGAGGAATTGGGTGGCGAGCCGGAAGGGAAGTCGTTCGTGCTCGATATTATCCAACACTCCGAAGCCGTGCAATCGGTACGCCGATGGGTCGCAAGAAAAATGCGGCGAGCGCAGCAGCATACCGAGCAAGAATTCGTTGCGATGCGAGAAGAGATTCAGAAGGAAGCATTCGAGCAAAATGTCGGTGTTGAAACCCCTCTCCGAAAAGGAATCGGTGTGGCCATTGCAACGATTGTTTTTATGTTGCTTGGGTACGGCATACTTCGATTGTTCAATGTTTTTACTCGTGAAGTATCCGGCGAGCAGTGGCTGACTGTATTCTTCGATTCGGGACTTACGCTTGTGCGTACCATCGCCGCCGTGCTGATCGGTGCTGCATGGACGATCCCCGTCGGCGTAATTATTGGAATGAATCCACGCTATTCGCATAAATTGCAGCCGGTCGTGCAGTTCATCGCATCGTTTCCGGCACCGATGTTTTTCCCGCTGTTTATTTTGCTTTTTCAACAGTGGGGAATTTCTATTGAATACGGAGCAATATTTTTGATGTTGCTCGGCACCCAATGGTACATGCTTTTCAATGTAATCGCTGGAGCGAGTTCTATTCCGGCCGATTTGCAGGAAATGTTTACGAGCTATAACATTCCGCGAAAGACCTGGTGGAAAAAACTTATTCTGCCGGCTATTTTTCCTTCGATTGTGACCGGTGCCATTACGGCTGCCGGTGGAGCGTGGAATGCCAGTATCGTAGCCGAATTTGTCGAGTATAACAAGCAGACGTTTGCAGCACATGGTGTCGGAGCGCTGATGTGGAGTGCCTTTGGAAAAGGGCAATTTGCATTGCTCGGAGCTGGGATATTCTCGCTCTGTATAATGGTTGTATTGC
>DASZLH010000086.1:0-7783 GCA_035552495.1 Kapaibacterium sp. (SeqCode)
CCGCGCCCGTAAAACCGATACCCGATCCGTTTGCGAACGTACATCCGCACGGAGCGACAAATGTCCCATTCTGAATATTATAACTGCCGCCCACTTCGAGGCCTATTTGTGCGTGGGCTGCTTCCGTGAAAAAAAATAAAATTGCAAGAAGAGGAAATAATCGTTTCATTTTACGCTGCTTTGCGTTCGGCATTGATATAGAGTGGCTGGCCCCCCAAAATGGTATCGCGCGTGATGACAATTTTTTCAACGCGCGAATTATCCGGGAGTTCGAACATGATTTCCATTAGTGTATCTTCGAGTATGGATCGCAAAGAACGCGCGCCGGAACCGCGCTCGATCGCTTGCTCGACGACCGCATCGAGCGCGGCACGCTCGAATTCCAGCTCGACCCCTTCCATCGCGAAAAGCTTACGATATTGTTTGACGAGCGCGTTCTTTGGCTCCGTCAGTACGCGATAGAGCGCGTTTCGGGAGAGACCGTTGAGCGGCGCAATAACCGGTAAGCGTCCGACAAGCTCCGGAATAAATCCAAACTTCAGTAAATCTTCCGGCTTGACGAACTGGAAAAGATCGACTGCTTTTTCATCGAGGCGGGTTGGAATTTTCGCGCCGAATCCAATCGGATTTTGGTGCAGGCGTTTCAAAATAATTTTATCGAGTCCATCGAACGCGCCGCCTGCGATAAAAAGAATATGCTTGGTATTGATATGGACGAGCGGCTGCTCCGGGTGCTTGCGCCCGCCTTTGGGTGGGACGCCGGCGATCGTGCCTTCGAGCAGCTTTAACAATCCTTGTTGAACGCCTTCGCCGGAAACATCGCGCGTGATCGAGGCGCTGTCGCTTTTGCGCGCGATTTTATCGACCTCATCGAGATAGATAATGCCCCGCTCGGCGCGCGCGACATCGAAATCCGCGGCTTGCAGGAGCGCGCTCAGGATCGATTCCACATCGTCGCCAACATAACCCGCCTCGGTCAGCGTGGTCGCATCCGCGATGGCAAACGGTACGTCGAGAATCCGTGCGAGGGTCTTCGCGAGCAGCGTTTTGCCGGTGCCGGTCGGTCCGAGTAAAATGATATTGGACTTCTCGATCTCGGTATCTTCGAATCCTTCGACACCGATCAGCGTCTCGGAGTCAATACGCTTGTAGTGATTGTAAACCGAGACAGCCAGGACGCGCTTGGCGCGGTCTTGCTCGATCACGTATTCACTGAGCGCCCGCTCGATCGCGCGCGGCGTGAACTGCGCGAGGCCCGTCGTTCGCAACGCTTTCTGTTTCGCAAATTGCGGCAAGTGCGCGCGCAGGAGATCGACATGATTTGCCGTGCAAATATCGCAGATGAGCGCGCCGCCAAATGGAGCGCTGATGAGGGTCAGGACTTCCTCCGACGACCGCCCGCAAAACGAGCAAAAGATCGGACGCTCGCCGTTCATGTCGTCGTTTCCGGAGTTTGAGTTTTTGCGTTGTGGATGGGGTCGTTGATCTGGCATGATAAATTAAGAATGACGAATGACAAATGGTAAATTGTCAATACGATGCGGTTACATTACCGATATTCGATCTCCAGCGTTCCGGACTTCTCATCAAAGGCAGCCATGCCTTCTTCGCCGCGAATAGCGCTGCCCTCCAGCGATAAATTCGAGATGGCATTCCCTTCGACCGTAAAATCGACCGTGACATATTCTCCACTTTGTGTCAATAATCGAATGGGAGTTTTTGGAATGCGGCCTGTCAGACGCGCGACGATAGCCGAAGACATGCAGCCCGTGCCGCATGCCAGCGTTTCGCCTTCGACGCCGCGTTCCCAGGTACGAATTCGGAGATAGCGATCCTCGCCGTCCTCGCGGAGTTCGATAATGTTCGCGTTAGCGCCGACCGGAGCAAACTCCGGATGCCACCGCAAGAGCGGTCCGTAATGCGCGATGTTGAAATCTTCGATAGATTTACCACCCCCTACCCCCTCCTTCGAAAGGAGGGGGGAAAGATCGTTGAAAAATACTACGACATGCTGCGAACCGAGATCGACATAATTCGCAGCGATGCTCTTCCCTTCTTCGAGCGGCAATTCGAAATTTAGACGAATGACCGACGGTTCCTGAAAATATACTTTGATATTCCCATTCGTAAACGCCTCGGCACGATTGACTGCGCCAAGCACTTCGAAATTAGCAGCATCACTCGTCACAAATCCATATTCCCTCGCCGCCGCGACCGCACACCGCGCGCCGTTGCCGCAAAGCATCCCCGTCGTGCCATCCGGATTGTAAAAATCCATGCGAAACTCTGCTATACTTTTTGACGAGATGGCAGGCTGATTAATGAGGATCACTCCATCGGAGCCGATACCCTCCTCATAATCGCACGCTTTGCGGACGAACATCCGCATCTCCTCACGCGAAAGCGAGAGCGGGTCCTCCCACGTGTTCATCACGACGAACGTATTGCCCGCCCCGGTATATCGCTGGAAGCCGTGTGTCATGCATAATAGAACAATAATCTGTTCCCTGCGGTGCGCGGGGGCAAGAATGAAGAATGAAGAATGAAGAATGAAGAGTGAAGAGTGAAGAATGAAGAATGAAGGGTGAAGAATGAAGAATGAAGGGTGAAGGGTGAAGAATGAAGAATGAAGGGTGAAGAATGAAGAATGAAGAATGAAGGGTGAAGAATGAGTGACCGGGTACTCGCGGCCTCACTATCAGCTATTCAACGATTCGCAAGACCGTGCGCTGCAATATCTTTTATACATCTAAGTTATTGAAAATATTTGGATTTAGGTCATGTTGTGAAAAATATTTTTAAAAAAAGTTAGAAATAAATAGAACTTATTTGTCTGATTTTGATGTTTTATTGCGATACACACAAATATCTTCTTTTCTTTTTGTCTGGTTGAAAGCAATTATGAATAAAAAATTAATCAACAGCGAATTTGAAGCAAATTGGGTAGCGATTATGAATATGAAAAGAACAAACACACAAAATACTTTAAAAATGAGTTTTGAGAGAAAGACGTGCCTTCATGAATTTTCCCCCAACACCAACATCAATTTCCTTTAACTTTTCTTGCTTAGGGAAACTTCTTCGGATTATAATGATGTATCAATGTGTCGATCGAGGACTTTTTCGCGAGCTGTAACTTTTTCGCGTGTGATGCATTATGTATGTGGCTAAATAATAACATTGCCAGAAATCTTCCCAAATCTATTATGAAAGCACTTCGAATTTTTGCGTTACTGGTTTTTGCTTCCCTTGGTTTTTTCCTGAATGCCTGCCGTCATCCCTCCGATCCGAATAATAATAACGACTCGACATCGTGCTGCCACGGCATCGTGACGATTGCTGTCCAGGACTCCGCCGGCAATCCGCTGCATGGCGCGAGCGTCGGCGTGACGGGCGAAGCGACCCGTAACGAGACGACAGATTCGCTGGGCCACGCGACTGTCCGCGAGCTCTGCCCCGGAACCTACCATTTCCGCATTGCAAGGGATGGCTATAACGTCCAGGAATTCAGCGATACGCTGACCTGCAATGATACCATGACTATCACGCGTACGCTCACTGCTTCCACAACTGCCGGCGGCGATAGTTGCTGCAATGGCCGTGACTACTTCACGGTAAAGGACTCGACGACGCAGGCATTACTCTCCGGCGCGACGGTCGTCCTTACCAATCACACGACGGGAACCACGCAGACATCGACGACGAGTGGGGGAGATCTCCGTTTTGGTAATCTCTGTCCGGGCACCTATATCTGCACGATCAGCAAGGACGGCTATCATAGTGCGACGTTCGATTTTACCCAGGGCTGCGACGGAGTGCTCTCCTTCACAAAGAGCTTGCTCCCGACAACAACGAATACCGATAGCTGCTGCAATGGAAGAGATTATTTCACGGTGACGGATTCGGCCACTCACGCTGCGCTCTCCGGCGCGACCATTACGCTGACTAACCGTACGAACAACACGACCCAGACCGGGACGACCAGCGGAAGTAATCTTCGGCTCGGCGATCTTTGCCCGGGCAGCTACCTCTGCACGATCAGCAAAGATGGCTACCAAAGCGTGACCTTCGATTTCGATCAAGGGTGCGATGGCGTGCTATCCTTCACCAAGAGTCTGCTATCCACGACTAATACTGGCTGCGACAGCGCTTCGCTTGCGGTCCATGTCGAGGATTCTACCCATAGCAGCAACCTGAGCGGGGTAACGGTGACCGTCCGCATCGATGGGCACAGCGATAACTTTGCAACCGGCACGACCAATGGCGATGGATACTATACCCTGTATCACATGCCTGCACCGAATACGTATATCATCACCTTCTCGAAGGACGGCTTTACGACGCAGACTCAAGTTCTGCAGTTTGGCGATTGCCGGCAATATACCGGCTTATATCATTTAAGCGCACATTAGAAAATGCTTTGGAATGTTTAAATTTGAATTCATTCCTAATGAAAGCGTTTTTGTTGAGCTTTCTATGAACTCTTGTTCATAGGCAATATGTAGTTAATACGCTTACGGCAGTTAGCTTATTCACAAAGCTGAAAGATGCACAATAATATTCGAGGTCTGCCTGAGTTCGTGTAGGTAGGTCCGTTTGGTAACGCGAAACGCGTTCGGCTCTTTTTGAAATGGCGAGCCCGCCATTAATTGGAATCATACGTGAGTGTGACTCTGGCCTTGCAGACTTGCAAGGCCAGTCTCACTTTTATCTGATTTCGGACGACCAAGTTATCCCATTATTTCCACTTCTTCTCGAATGATGGATTCGGCGGGCTGGCCGACAAATCGCTCGATATGCGTTCGGATCGTAGCAAGATCGAAAAAATGTTTGCCGACTGCATTGCGAAGTTCACGAGCGATCGTATCCTGTGTCGAAGCAACGACGACGCGCTTGCCATAACTACGGAGCAATTCGACAGCGCGTTCGAAATCGCCATCGCCGGTGACGAGCACGGCTGTATCGTATTGAGCGATGGTGGTAAAGAGATCGATTGCAAGTTCGAGATCGAGATTGGCTTTGCGAGTGAGTTCGCCGGAGGCCTCGTCGCGGAAATATTTGATACTCTTCATGCGGACGGTATATCCGGCATGATTAAGATAACCGTAAAATCGTTGCTCGCGGGGGTCGGGCGGCATCTTTTGCGATGCATACCAGAAGGCATCGCCAATGGAGCAACCATCGGTAAAAAATTCGAGGAGTTTACGCGGATCGAAAAACCAACCGAGCGACCGTTGAGCATAATACGCATTTTCGCCATCGACAAAGAGAGAAATACGATTGCCACTTTGAGGCGAGCTGATAAGAGGATTTTGAATTTCCATATAAGAGATATTAATAATAATCTAAATATAATAAAAATTGGACTGCGGGATTGAGCAGTTATATCCGCTTTCCCGTCTCGCGGTTGAATAGGTGGACCGCGATCGAAGGAATTTGAAACGCGATGGGGTCGCCGAGTTTTAACATCTCGGTTGTTCGCTCTACCTGCGATGCACTCACACTTGCAACGAACGTTTCGCCCACGGCGCCGGGCCGCTCGATATAATAATGCGTAATACTTCCGATCGGCTCGATTAATACTAACTTTCCGCTCACAAAGTCAGTGCCACCAACCTTTTCTGTTGGATGGACTATCGCAGCTTCCGGCCGGATTCCGAGATATACATTCCCATTCGGTAATTGCGATGCGAGCGCAATCTTTAGCGTCTGTCCACCTTCAGTCGAAATAAAATAAGATGTTCCGCTCTCATTCACAATGCCGCCTGGCAGTAGATTCATTGCGGGAGATCCAAGAAAACGAGCGACGAATGCAGTCGCAGGTTTATCGTAGATTTCGGAAGGAGTACCGAATTGTTCGAGTTCGCCTTTATTCATCACTGCGATTCGATCGCCCATGGTCATCGCTTCGACCTGGTCGTGAGTAACGTAAAGCATCGTTGCTCCGAGCCTACGCTGAATGCGTTTAAGCTCCGCACGCATTTGCGTGCGAAGCGCAGCGTCCAGGTTCGAGAGCGGTTCATCGAATAAAAATACTTTTGGTTTGCGGACAATTGCTCGCCCTACAGCGACACGTTGCCGCTCGCCGCCCGACAGTTCCTTCGGCTTGCGTCCAAGGTGACGTTCGATGCCAAGAAGTTTCGCGGCCTCTTCGACTTGCGTTTTTATTTCCGGCTTAGGGACTTTCCGCATCTTTAGCGGAAATGCCATATTCTCGAAGACCGTCATGTGCGGATAGAGCGCATAGTTCTGGAAGACCATCGCAACATCGCGGTCCTTCGGTTCGCGCTCGTTCATCCGCTGGCCATCGATGAGCAGATCGCCGCCGGTGATGTCTTCGAGTCCCGCGACCATGCGAAGCGTCGTCGTCTTGCCGCATCCAGATGGCCCCACGAGCACTACGAACTCGCCATCCTGCGCGGTGAGCGTTACGCCTTTAACAGCTACCGTATTATTATCGTAGCGTTTTTCGAGATCGTGGAGTTGAACTTCAGCCATTACCAGTCTATTATGAACATTCTAACGGCTGACATTCCTATCGGGTTCAAGCGCAGTCCAATAGACCTATTCAATGACTCTACGCTCCCGGATATTATATTGCAACTCCAAAACAAGAAAAACAATGGCGAAGAAAACTCTCAAGCAGACTCACACATTCAACGCATCCGCGAAAGACGTGTACGAAGCATTTATGGATTCGCGCACCCACGCGAAATTCACCGGTGCTCCAGCAAAGATCAGCGCAAAAGAAGGCGGTAAATTCACAGCATTTGGCGGAATGCTCGAAGGCACAACGCTCGAACTAAAACCAAACAAGAAGATCGTGCAGTCGTGGCGCTCCAGCGATTGGCCTGAAGGACATTACTCTCGTCTAATCCTCTCTTTTGCTTCGGCAGGACGCGGGAAAACAAGACTCACTCTTACACAGTCCAATATTCCTGATAATGACTTCGAAGGCGTAAAGAAAGGCTGGATCAGTTTCTATTGGGAGCCGATGACCAAGATGTTCGAGGGATAGCCTTTGAGATTGCGAAATTATATCCAGGATTTGATGGCGATCGTTATCGGGAAATTGCATAGAATCCACCATGAGAGTCTAAAAATAAAAGACACAATCGATTAAACTTCCAATAGCCTAATCCGGAATGTGGTCCCTTTCCCGGGGGTCGATTCTTTCACGAATAGTCGTCCGTGGTGATACTCCTGAATAATGCGCCGTGAGAGCGATAGACCCAGGCCCCAACCGCGTTTCTTCGTAGAATAACCGGGGCGAAATACATCATTCTTTTTGCGTAGCGCGATTCCCTTGCCAGTGTCGGTTACGTCGATAATGATCCCTGAGCCTTTACTCGAAAATGAGGTGGCGGCAGCGGCGCGCGCTATACGGTGGATGTGGACTTCAATTGCTCCTTCGTTGCCTTCAATTGCTTCGTAGGCATTTTTGATCAGATTCTCCATGACCCATTCGAAGAGTTCGCGATTGACACGCAGTAGGATTTCGTCTTCATCGCTCGTAAGCGAAAGTCGAATGTTTTTTCGTAGCTGTGGCATGCGGCCTTCGAAATAATTCATAACGTCCGCAATGATCGAGACCACATTCTGCGGTTTGAGATCGGGGATCGATCCAATTTTCGAAAAACGGACCGCAATCCGATTGAGCCGGTCAATATCGCGGTCAATCTCTCCGGCAATTTTCTCGATCTCTTCCGGTTTCTCCGATGAGAGCCGCAGCAGCTCGGCCCATCCAAGCAAACTCGAAAGCGGCGTTCCAAGCTGATGGGCC
>DASZLH010000087.1:0-5826 GCA_035552495.1 Kapaibacterium sp. (SeqCode)
TGCCGGAGGGCCGTGGATCGTAATGGCAAACATCCTCTATGAAAATATCGGAGATTCATTGCCGATCGGCATTATTAATACTGCAGTTGGCGGGACTGGCCTGCTCTATAATTACGATCCCTCGGTAGGCCAATGGCGAAGAAACCCATCCGACCCTGAAGATATTTCATCCGACACGTTCGGTGTTTATGGCCATGCACTGAGGAGATTTCGACAGGCTGGCTCTGAGGTCGAGTGGATCACCTGGATTCAAGGAGAAGCAGACGGAGGATATGGAGGCGTTGCTGTTCCGCAAACTTATCAGGTCGCTTTTGAAAATCTTATTACTGATCTTGAAAGTGATTTAAACGATATGTTTGCAGTCTATCATTTACAAATCGGGGGTGATGCTGAAAATGGCGCATGGATTGGCTCTTTTCCTCAGGTCCGTGAGTCCCAACGATCGATGCCGCCTTCCACTCTTGTAGGGACTGGCCTTGGTCTTGCTGTATGGGATGGACGGTTTCACTATAATGTACCCTCGCTCTGGTCTATTGGCGAAATGTTTGCTGGCGCAATTTTGAAACAAGAATATCACATAGGCTCTCCAATGTACCCGCCGCTTGTCCCGGACACTCAAGCTCTCCTCGATACTATTTCCGATCCGGGTATTCCTGGAAGATATTGTTTTAGCCTTCAATGGAATCGAGACGGGAAACCTGCCAAGTTAACTACGATTCACTTCGCACAATACTTCGCTTTAATAAAGGACGGACAATACATCGACACCTCGAATGTTTGGTATCGAATTGTTCAACCCGATTCACAGCGCGTTCAGATTGGGCTTCGGGGCGATTCTATTGATCCAGCTCATAATTGGACATTGATTTACGATGCCGCCGCGAACGCGGATCGGGCACCATTGGCTACGATTGACCCATCATCGGGGGACACAATCTTCGCAACCGCTTTCTGGGATCTGCCCGTTTCTTCGAAAGCACAAGTGATCACCCTTCCCGCTACTTCTTTATCCCTACGCGCCGAGGAGAATCCTTCCACCGCCAACATCACGCTGATTATTAGTGGCGATGGCGCGGCGACGCTCACAATCTGCGATGTGCTTGGGCGACCCATTTTCAATGACAATCTTTTGCTTTCGCAGGGGCCTCCGCTTCAGCTTGAAATTCCAGTAAAGCTCGGCGCGGGCACTTATTACGCGCGGATAGTCGATTCGCATGAAGAGGCAAGAGACATTTCTATTGTCAAACTTTATTAAATTTCCGATTCACTTTCCTGGAGATTGTAACTTTCAAGCAGTTCCACCCATTCTTAAGCAGAGCATAAAATACATACTGCTATGAAAATTCGGCTGTCCTTTGTCCCGCTACTGTCGTGCTTCTGTCTCATACTTTGTTTTGCGCAATTACAGGCACAGACACTTAACCTTTACGATCGGCTGCTCGATCCACTCGCAATAGCGCGGCTCGATGGGCCGGACTTCGGTCCTACGCGACTTACATATAATTGGGGACCCTGGTTTGGAGAAGACCCCTCAAATCTTGGTTACATCATTTACGCACAAGACACCGGATCGGGCATTTTGACTCACCTTTATACCACTACCCGAGCACCCGATTCCATAACGAACTATAAACTATTTATCGATGGTAATCTCTTGCGGGAGGGGGCTGTCGATTCGTTTTATATGAACCCAATTGGATATATGCACAATCCATTCGATACGATCATTGGCGAGGCCAGACTCTGCGACGTTCAAATCCCGTATCATAATGGATTTAAACTGCTTTATAAAACAAACAATTATGCGACGTGGTTTGACTATGGCTGGAAACCACTGCCATCTAATACGTTACTCCCTTCCTCCGATCTTTTTTCTCCGGAGCTACAACTCGAAGAAGACAGCGCCGTAATAACATTCTATCACCCAGTCCACTTATGGCAAGGCTGGCCGGCGCAAGATACGTTTATGAACGCAATTCTTGCATTTTCTGGCGACTCGGCTATACTAAATTTAACTGGTCCATCTGTCATCAGTTGTTTGAAGCTCATACCCGATTCTTACGATACATCGCTCGATTCGGTCTGGATCGAAATGTATTGGGATGGGTCTTTGTCCCCAGATTTTTCTGCGCCGCTGCTCGCACTGTTTGGACAGAGCTATGATTTTCGTCCGCTGCATTCTCTCCCTATCGACTTTTCTCAGGATTCCGGGTTCGAGATGAGATTTCCGATGCCATTCCAGAGTGGAGCACGCATCGTTCTAACAAATCGGTCTCATAAGCCACACGAGATAGCACTAACAGTAAGGCATAGTTCGTATCCGGTCGATAGGAGTTCGCTTGGCTACTTACATGCATTTTTTAGTGAGATTCAAGCCACGAAATTTCATGTGCCGCACCACGTGCTGCATCGGAAAGGACGCTGCCGATATGTTGGACTACTCATGGGCATTCCGAATCGGCAGTATGTTACTACCATGGAGGGTGACGCATTGTTTTCCATCGACTCCGATGCTGCCTACACCTTCCATTATGAGGGCACCGAGGATTATTTCAACGGCGCACAGTATTTCTCGAATGGAAATTTTCTCACACCCTTTGGAGGGACAAGTAACATTTTGGCAAACTTTTACCGCTTCCATTATTTCGATGCGTATGATGCGCGCAAGTCTTTCGATTTCGATTTCCAGCACGGTAATGAAACCGATTGTCGGGAACACTATCGGACGTTGGCATTCTGGTATGAAAAACAAATTCCGTTTTGGACCGATCACGATACCATTCGTAATGGAGAAACGTGGCGCATTTCTGGAGGTGGATTGCAGTCCAAAGAACAGATATCCCTCAAGCTTGGCGACCAGGAAGTCGATAATTTTTCCGCCTCGGATGACGGTTCATTTACAAGATCGATAGTAGTCCCAGCAATGCCGCCAGGATTCTATACGCTCACAATGAACGGCATAGCTTATCCGGAAGCGATTTTTGTATCAGCATCGCCAACACTTCAACTGCTCGGAGAACCGAAACCACTGGCAAGGCAAGCGGGTGATACTCTATGGACAGGCGGCGAAGGTTATGTTCAAAATGATGCCCTTACTGCTACAATACATGGAATCACTGCCTTTGCTAAGCTATCCGTCGATTCCACCCACCATTTATCGGGATGGATTATCGTTCCCAAATTACCGGATGGAAACTTTGCAGTTCAAGTTCATGGAGCTCAAAGCGGTGATGCTACTTCTGGAGAAAGTATTCAAAACTCCAGTACTTTAACGTTCGAATGTGAATCGCTCGATTTCTCACCTAAAACTATAGATGGTGGATTCTTAAATCTTTGTGGATACGCAGAAGGCTATTGCAGCGAGGATGCGGTGTTTTCTTTTCGTCCGAATAGTAACGAGCGGAATTTAAACCTGCAATTCGAAGTTTCACTTGTGGATACATTTAAGACGACCATATACTTATTGTATGGAAGAACGTTTGGCAATTACGACATTTTGATAGATGGCATCAAGGTGACGCAATACGATGGCTATCTCGATACAGTTTTGGAGCGCCCGGACTCCGTCTCACTCGGCGAGCAATTTTTACAGCAGGGACGACATATTCTCACTGCTCAATATACTGGGCACGATCCACAGGCAACCGATTCGTTAATTTGGGCCGATAATATTAAACTTATTCCGATACTTCCGGTCAATCGAATCGACACTGCTCCTATACCCTCCTCTCCTCTATCCCTTCACTCAGAACAAAATCCCACAACAACTAACATTACCCTTATTGCGACAGGCGATGGCGTCGCAAAACTAACTCTCAGCGATATACTCGGCCGACCGGTTTTTTCGACTGACATCATGCTCTCGCAAAGTTCTCCGCTGCATTTCGATATTCCCATAACACTAATCGCCGGCACCTACTACGCTCGTCTTGTCGATTCGTCCGGCGAATCGCGAGAAGTTGCAATCGTAAAAATTTATTAAAAAATCTTTTACTGCATTTCCTTAGGCGAGCATCCAGATAAAAGCAATAATTGCAATCGCTCCGTGGGTTACAACTAATCCCTTGGGCAGCGGACGTTTCCGAAGATGATATCCGGTAAACAGCACGATTCCCCCAAGTGCTGCTATGCAAAACAGTATCAACGGACCCGTGAAGTGACTCGTCCGATTTGCATAATCGGCTGCAGTCACGATCATAATAATTAGCCCGACGACAGCAAAGAGCCCATGCAGTAATGCCAGTCCCAGCGAAGGATAATCCTTACCGCTAAAGCGGACATAAAGCATAGTAACACCAATTATAATAGCGACAGCAAAAAGATAGAACATAGCAACGCAGGCAATAGATGAGTCTTGAAAAGTCTTAACTTTCTTTAGAGCAAACTCAATGCCTAACTCAACCCAATCGTATCGTTAAAACAGAAGGCGCATGGTAAGCCCATGCGCCTTGCAAAACGAATTTTCGTTTTAGCGGATAACTTAGTAGCGTCCGCCACCGCCGCCACGGCCGCCGCCGTAACCACCGCCGCCGCCACGGCTTCCGCCGCCACCGCCGCCGCCGCGGTATCCACCGCCACCGCCGCCGCCACGGTATCCACCGCCGCCGCCACCGCTATTGGTCTTCGGGCGTGCCTCGTTGACCGTAAGCGTGCGACCGTCGAGTTCGGCCTCGTTTAGCTCTTCGATCGCTTTTTTAGCAGCGCCCGAATCCGCCATTTCCACGAATGCGAAGCCCTTGCTGCGACCCGTATCGCGGTCTGTGATAATCTGAACCTCGCCGACTTCGCCGTACGGCGCAAACATGTCCTGGAGGTTTTCTTTGGTTACCTGGTACGGTAATCCACCAACATATATCTTCATACTGAATCTAATTGAAAGTAACGAACGTGGTGTAGTGCTTCGCGAAGGAGCATCTCACTGATGATGCCTCCTTGGTACTCTGGTTCGGTCTTCGAGAAGCGGGACAAAAGGATAGTCTGCCCTCGATGGGCCACCACCCGTGGATTGATCGATCACCCGAGAAAAACCCAAATGAGCTGTAGATCCAGTACCAACGTTTCCTAAAAAGGCCAACCGTATGGACCTCGCCGAGTGACTCGTTCCATACAGCATGATCCGCACCCAATGGCACGGCCATGCTTTTCGCAGAATTCGAATAAACCCTGCACCCCTTATTGTGACCCGTTAACCAATCGCGTTCCAAAATGATTGCTGTTATTTTTCTCTCATGCAGCGCCGCTTTCCTTGATTTCGGCGCCCGTTACTTGCCCCGTATCCTGCTGCAGGTCTTCTCCTTCGAGCGCTCGCAACTTCGGCGCCGTGATCGCGACGATCGCAACGGTGATTAGCGTCATCGCGCCACCGAAAATGACCGATGGGACTGTCCCCATAAGCTTCGCTGCAACACCCGATTCGAACGCCCCGATCTCGTTCGACGTCCCGATGAACATCGAATTCACCGCCGCTACCCTGCCACGCATCGCATCCGGAGTCAGCACCTGGATGACTGTCGATCGAATGATAACGCTGACGCTATCCGTCGCACCGTAAAGCACGAGCAGGAATAACGAAAGATAAATATTTCTCGAAATCGCAAAGAGAATAATCGAAACGCCAAAGGCCGCGACCGTCAGAATAATCTGCATCCCGACTTTCCCACGCAGCCGCCGGTGTGCAAGGAGCACCGAGACTATCACTGCGCCCACCGATGGAGCTGCCTGCAACAGACCGAGACCTTCAGCACCGACATGAAATATATCGTGAGCGTAAATCGGCAGCATAGCCACTGCGCCGCCAAAGAGCACCGCGAACAGGTCGAGCGAGAT
>DASZLH010000088.1:0-7007 GCA_035552495.1 Kapaibacterium sp. (SeqCode)
CCTTGTTTTGGGACTCGAAGTGGACCGAAATTATCCCTATTCCATTGCGCGCCACGTGGGAATATCCCCGGATCTACTAAACCAGCCCTTGCGGTATCGCTTTCGAGAATGGATTGAGCCGGATTCGGAAATAATTTATTATTTACAAAGACCTGCTTATCCTTGATCGATATTGCATCGCCTGGCAAACCGATGCAACGCTTAATGAGATATTTCTGCTCGTGCGATACCACTTCATCGCGATCCCCCGGATAATCGAAGACGACGACATCTCTGCGGTCCACGTTCCACGTCTTGAGATGCAAGTGTGGAATTGCAATCGAAGTGAACGGAATATATCTGGGAGTCTGAATGAAGTATCCGATCTCATTGACAAAAAGATAATCTCCGACGAGAAGCGTATTCTTCATCGAACCCGATGGAATATGAAATGCGCCCGCGAAGGACGTTCGAATCACTCCGACCACGATTGCCATCACGAAGAGAGACCGAAGCCATCCCTGTTTACCGGTCGAATTATTTGCTGCAGGTTTTTTCGACCTGCCCTTCTCCAGGTTTTTCATAGTGTTAATCCGAAATTTGGAGCACTGCCATAAACGCTTCCTGGGGTATTTCGATGCGGCCTACTTGTTTCATCCGCTTCTTACCCTCTTTCTGCTTTTCGAGCAGCTTGCGCTTGCGCGATATATCGCCGCCATAGCATTTCGCGGTCACGTCTTTGCGCATAGCGCTGATCGTTTCGCGCGCGATAATTTTTGCGCCGATCGCCGCCTGAATTGCGACTTCGAACATTTGACGTGGAATCAGCTCCCGAAGTTTCGAGCAAAGTTTTTTACCCCAATCGAAGGCTTTATCCCGATGAACGACGGTCGAAAACGCATCGACGGGGTCGCCATTGAGCAGAATATCGAGCTTCACAAGATCGCTCTCCCGGTATTCGAGAAATTCATAATCGAGCGACGCATACCCGCGTGAGATCGACTTGAGCTTATCGTAAAAATCAAAGATGATTTCGGAAAGAGGAAATTCGTAGTGAATATCCGCCCGCGTCGGATCGATATAGGTCGTCGTCTTATAAATTCCGCGACGTTCGTTAGCGAGTTTCATGATCGAGCCAACGTATTCGGATGGGACGATGATTTGTGCCTTGATGTAGGGCTCCTCGACATGATCGATTTTCCCCGGCTCCGGCATCGACGAAGGATTATCGACGATGACCATTTCATTGTTGGTCGTTTGCACTCGATATTCCACGTTCGGGACCGTTGTAACGATGTTCTGGTTGAACTCGCGATCCAGCCGCTCCTGAATGATCTCCATGTGTAACAGCCCGAGGAAACCGCACCGGAAACCGAACCCAAGCGCGATCGAGCTTTCGGGTTCGTAGACCAGCGATGAATCATTCAGCGAAAGTTTATCGAGCGAATCGCGAAGCTCGGAAAAATCTTCAGCAGACTGTGGATAGAGCCCGGCGAAGACCATCGGCTTCGAATCTTTAAATCCGGCAATAGGCTCTGTGGCTCCGTTACGAAAGGTCGTCACGGTATCACCGACGCGCGTATCTTTAACATTCTTCACCCCTGCAACGAGATAGCCGACATCACCGGCGGAGAGCTGCTTCTTTTTCTCGCGGTCCATCTTGAGTGTGCCAAGCTCTTCGACGCGGTATTTTTGCTTCGTCGCCATGAAGAGGATTTCGTCACCTTCTTTGATCGTGCCATCGAAGACACGCATATAGACGATCGAGCCGCGATACGAATCGAAAACAGAATCGAAGATCAGGCAGCGGAGCGGCGCAGTTACATCGCCCTGGGGTGCGGGAATCCGAAGCCGCGCAGCTTCGAGAATATCGACGATACCGATGCCCGCTTTTGCGCTCGCGAGAAGAATATCCTCCTTGTTGCAGCCGATGAGGTCAATGATCTGCTGGCTCACCTCATCGATCATGGCCGACTGCAAATCGACTTTATTGAGTACCGGGATAATTTCGAGGCCGGCGTCGATCGCCAAGTATAGATTTGCGATAGTCTGCGCTTCGACGCCCTGCGTCGCATCGACGACAAGGATAGCCCCTTCGCACGCTGCGAGGCTGCGGCTTACTTCATAGGTAAAATCGACGTGGCCGGGAGTATCGATCAGGTTATAGATATACTCCTGGCTATCCTTCGCCTGATACTTCATCTGGATGGCGTGGAGCTTTATCGTGATACCGCGCTCCTGTTCGAGAGCCATATCGTCGAGGACCTGATTGTTCGTCATCTCGCGCGCTTCGATGGTATGCGTTTCCAGCAGCAGCTTATCGGCAAGCGTCGATTTGCCGTGGTCGATATGCGCGATGATGCAAAAATTCCGAATGTTGTCGAGGGGCATGTATAGCCTGATCCTGCCTTATTTTGTGATTAGGCCGGTTCAACAGAGGGCAGGGGGGAAATGCTCCGAAGATGTGCGATGTTGCACTTTATGATGGCCTATAAAACGTATAGGTCCAATAGGACCCATAAGAATTATCTAATGGCAGCTGAAAAAGGCTTCATCCCACCTCACGGCAATTACCGAGAGTTGCTCTCCTATCAAAAGGCAGAGGTAGTGTACGATCTCACCTTCCGCTTCTGCCAACGATTCCTTAAAAAGGGAGACCGCACCATCGATCAGATGGTCCAGGCAGCCCGTTCGGGTAAGCAAAATATCGCTGAAGGAAGCAAGGCTTCGGGCACATCCAAAGAGATGGAAGTCAAGCTTACGAATGTCGCACGAGCGAGCCTGGAGGAGTTGCTAATCGATTTTCAAGATTTTTTAAGAGTTCGCGATTTTTCTCTTTGGGCAAAGGACTCGAAGGAGGCACTCTATGTCCGCAAATTGGGCAATATGTCACATACAACCTACGAAGCGTATCGCGAATTCTGCGAAACCCGACCACCCGAGGTTGTCGCAAATATTGCGATCTGTTTAATTAATCAAGCAAACTATCTTCTCGATCGGCAAATTCGTCGATTGGAACAGGACTTCATTAAAGAAGGCGGCCTCCGAGAGCGCATGACGCGAGTCAGAATGGAATATAGAAATAAAAATTCGTAATAAGTGCTATGTGATAAGTCCCATAAGACTTATTAGTCCTATTCGACAAATAGGAGCTTATGAGGCTTCGTCCATTAGGTTTCTTAGTAAGTGTCTAAGCCACTACCGACCCACAGAACTTACACTTATGAGCTGCAGCCGGAATTTTTTCTAAACATTCGGGACATTCCTTCGTGGCTGGCTCCGGAGCCGGTTTTGGTAGCAGGGCTTTCATAATGAGAAATACCACAACGGAGATAATCAGAAAATCGAGAACCGTCCCGGCAAGATCACCGTATTTGATCGAGGTGACGGTGAGTTTGCCCGCGGCATCCGTTGTGCTTTTGAGTACGAATTCTTTCTCACGCCAATCGCCGGCAGGCAGGACAAGGCTAATGATGGGCATCAACAAATCAGTGACGATGCCCGTTACGAGCTTACTCGTCGCTGCACCGATAATGACGCCAATAGCCAGCGCCAACGCGTTACTCTTCGTAAGGAATTCCTTGAACTGTTTAATCATGGCTCATTCGTTTTGGGGACGCTGATGATTTCATTTTGTTTGGGAAATTCATGATTCATGTCTGGCTATTGTGTTCGGTCCCAAAAGTCTCATACTAACATTTATAGTAGCATTGCTATCTTTTCGCGTAATGGCCGAAGTTCCTGGTCAATAATGGACCACACAGTAGGTAAGTCTAAGCCGAGGTAATCATGCACAATGACATTCCGAAATCCTATGACATCGCTCCATTCAATTTCTGGATGCGATGATTGTGTTTCATCGCTGAGGTCGCCAGCAGCGTTTCCCATCGTTTGAAAATTTCGCAGTACGGCATCCTGGGTTTTTTCATCTTGATAAAAGGCGTCTTCTCCAGCTTCTGTATAACGTACTATCCGATCGATTGCATTAATAATAAATTCGAGCAAGATGCGGTCGTCCTTCATAATCGGATCGCTTCACGAAGAATTTGTTCTCGCAATTTGGGGTGGAGAGAGCGTTCCGTTACGACATCGATATTCCTATTCAAAAGCTGTTTTAAATCATTAATGAGGCGAACCGGGAACCATGGGGAATGCCTGGGACCAAGATCGACTAATAAATCGAGGTCGCTATCAGGACCCGCATCATTGCGTGCGATGGATCCAAATATACGAACATTCGTCGCCCCATGTTTGCTGGCGATCACGGCAATCTCAGCGCGTTTTGCAAGTATCGATGCGAGAGTATCCATTTGCACTATGGAACACACCGATACCCCACGGAGTTGCGGTATTCATAACGTTCGTTTCCACGTCTGCGCTACCGTTCTCGGTCCGAAACGATCGTTTGGCTCTTCATGAACCAACTGAAACCCAAATTCCTCATAAAGGTGTCGCGCGGCATGGAGCACATCGTTAGTCCATAGTCTGATTTCCTGATATCTAGCCTGTGCGGCAAAGTCGATGCACTCCTGAATGAGCCTATGACCCAGCCCGAATCCGCGCGCTGATGGCTCGACAAGCAGCAACCGGAGTTTCGCAACTGTCTCGGATTCCGATACTAAAAAAATGCAGCCAGCGAACTCGCCATTTATTTCTGCGATCCAGCATCGCTCGCGCTTTGGGTCGTGTTGCTTAAGGAATTTGGCTGCTACTTCCGCGACCAGCGCTTCGAACTGCTCGTTCCAGCCATATTCCTCGGCATAGAGCTTTGCGTGGCGATAAACGATCCATCCAATATCCCCCACCCGATGCCGGCGAAGAGTTATCGGATCATTACTATTCGATGAGTTTGCCGTCATACACTGTCTGCCATCAACATCAATCGAACGGGAAAAAGCTCAAGCACGGGAATTGTGCCTTCGCTTCCCAACCTATATTTTTGTACTATGTGGAAGTCATTCGCAATTTTATCTTCGATCGCCCTCGCTAGCTGCTTTACTTCTTGTGTGGGCCCCGATTTTCAAAATGCACCGGCCGATGCAGTCGTCCGGAGCTACGCTGCACTCAGCAATCAGGACTCGATTGCCTATCTCGAATCGCTCGCACGCGATAAACGCGAGGTTTACGAAGCGATTCCGGAAGCAACTCACTCGCTGCTCGATCAATGGAAGGGACGTCTCGCCCACGTGACGGTCCTTTCGATTCAACGGAGCGATTCCGTCGCTACCATTTTATACGATCTGAAAATCACCGGACGAAATCCGATGGACCTCGACTCCTTGACTATGCAGGCCAATCTCGAAAACAATGGATGGGCCTACGGGTACTAATATTTTTCTTTCCTGAATATTAAGGATAAAATCTGCGCACCACCCAATTTTGCTTCGTAATTTTGCTAAAACTAACATTAAATTACAATGGCAAAGTGGATTTTTCTTAGTGTTTCTCTTTTTGTATTAGCTTCCTGCGGCAAGCAGGAAGCCCCCGCAGGGCCGTCCGATGCCGTGCTCGCAACGTTCAACGCTCTGAACGCGCACGATTCCGTCGCATTCGTGCAATCACTTTCCGAGGATAAACGCGAGACGTATGAAACGAATCCGCAAGCGCTCTCGGAATTGCTTGGGCGCTGGAAGGGCCGTCACGCCGATGTGAGTATTCTCTCCGTTAAGAATCAGGGCGACACGCTCGCTACGATTCTCTATAACTTGAAGATTTCGGGCGCGGAGACCAAAGAGCACGATTCGCTCATCACGCGCACCTATTTCGAGAATGGCGAGTGGAAGCATGGATATTAAGTAACGAGGATGAGTAACGGCGATCCATCACGGACGTTACTACATACTCATTACTCCCCAATAATCTTAATCAATACTCGCTTGCGACGCCGGCCATCGTATTCGCCGTAGAAAATCTGTTCCCACGGACCGAAATCGAGTTTGCCGTTCGTGATTGCTACAACGACTTCGCGGCCCATGAGCTGGCGTTTTAAATGGGCGTCGGCATTATCCTCGCCGGTCTTGTTATGGTCGTATTGCGAGATCGGCTCGTGCGGCGCGAGACGTTCGAGCCAGCGCTCGAAATCTTTGTGCAGCCCGTGTTCGTCATCGTTAATGAAGCAGGAAGCCGTGATGTGCATAGGATTGACGAGTACCAGCCCTTCTTTCACGCCGCTCTCATCTATCGCCTGCTGGACGTCGCGTGAAATATTGACGTATCCCCATTCGGTCGGCAAGTGCATCCAGAGTTCTTTACGGTGAGTCTTCATTCGAAAATTACCAATTTATGAATTAGGAATTACGAATAGCTTCGATAACAACTATCGATTCTCGCGTCTCCTTTACATCATGCGTGCGGATGATGGACGCACCGTGTTGCGCGGCATAGCAGGCGGCAGCGATGCTGCCGATGAGACGTTCCTTAGGTGGTATGTTTCCACCCATCGCAAGACCGATCGTCGATTTCCGAGACACACCAATAACCATCGGCACGCCCAGCGATAAAAAAGCATCGTGATGTTTCAGCAAGCGAAGATTATCGCGATAGGTCTTTGCAAAACCAATTCCGATGTCCGCATATAAATCATAAACTCCCGCCGCGCGCGCGTCACGAATACGATCGGCAAGATACTCTCGCACGTCGATTACAACATCGTCATACACATATTCTTCGATACGCGCTTTTTGGAACCAGGGACCGTGTCCATGCATGAGTATCATCGGAACTCGCCGATTAGCCGCGACGCGAAACATTTCGGGATCGCTCGTGCCTGCGCTGACATCGTTGACGATATTCGCCCCCTCTTCCAAAGCCAAATCCGCAATGTCCGATTTTTGTGTGTCGATCGAAATGGGAGTATTCCGATCGTGCCTGCGGAATAATTCGATGACGGGCCCTACACGCTGCCATTCCTCGTCGAATGAGACGCGCTCGGCTCCTGCGCCATAGACACCGCCCGGCGGCCGCGTCGATTCTCCGCCAATATCGATGATATCCGCACCCTCCTCAACCATGTGAAGCGCGCGCTCGAC
>DASZLH010000089.1:0-5166 GCA_035552495.1 Kapaibacterium sp. (SeqCode)
ATGTAAAAGTTGCGCAGAACCAGGGTCCGGGCGTTGGGCGCTTGCCGGGTTACGGTACATTGCTCCACTCGTATGCGGGAATGTGGGCGATCGTTCTTCTGGCACTCTGGGGCGTCTGGCGATGGTGGCGAATATGCCTGCGCGGCACTCGCCTTCGCGATATATGCAATAGCCCATCGAATATTGCGATCGTAATAGCGGCTACATGGATTATTCTTCTCAGCACGTTCTATCTTTTTTCGCACCTGATCCAACCGGAATATTATCGTTTTGCAAATTCACTCGAAGCGATGCTCATCGTGCTCGCCGGAGTAACGATGAGCGTTGCTCCTATCACCTACCGCCGAACGAGCATCGGTCTGGCCGCGCTTGCGGTGCTGCTCGTATGCCACATCGCATGGTCGCTCGGTGGGCGCGGAGGTCTGTACTACATTCAGCGCACCGATGAATATTTTAGCAGCTATATGCGCGTAGCACCCGTGCTTCGTTCGATTCCCAATCACGATCAAGTCACAATTGCATGGGGCGATGCGGGTAGGCTTCCTTATCTTTCCGGACTTCGACATATCGATCCCATCGGATTAAATACGAATGAAATTGCTCACGCGCATTCTGCGGGGGATGTCATCCGTTTTATTATTCAGTCCCGTCCCGATCTTATTGTGATTCCGTTGTCATTGCCCAATCATGCAAGCACTCACCTGTTCGATTCCTGCCGCATGGCGCTTCGGACCGGCGATGGACTCATCGGCAAATCCTATCCGATGCTCGCCGCTCGACTAACAGAAAGTTCATATACACCACTCGTGATTGTCCCGCAAACGGTGTATGATCTGGATGTCTTCGCGGATACGCTTTCTCCGCACTACCATGATATTATCCAGACGCTCGTGCCGCGTATCGGGCACGATTCTGATTTTCATCCCGCCGTGAAATGCATTCGCTAGTTGTCATGACTCTTGCTGACATATATTTCAATCTGTAATGGCACCGACGTTGCAAAAGGTGTATGTTGAAATTGGTTTTAAATAGAATCAATATCCATACATTATCAATCAACATTATGAAAACATTAGCATTAATCCTATTGGCGCTTGCGATGAGTTATACATCGCCGCGAGCGCAGGTCGGCGTGATCACACGGTCGCGTAATGGCCGGGTCACATCGACGCAAATTCAAGTTGCGCCCGGAACGCGGCTGAACCGCCGGACGACAACGATCTACACCACACCGCAAGTCTATAGCAGCCAGCCGGTGTATACATCGCAGCAAATGTATTCGCAGCGGCATCGCCGGTTTATGTACCGTACCGAACCGTTAGTATCGCCGTATATTTATACCGCGCCGAACGCCGGTATTGCTAACGCACGTGCTCATGGCGGCAGAGCGCACGCCTACGGACTCGAACGGCGAGAGCGTTTCGCCAGAACGTACCGCGAGCGGTAAAAATCAGTATCGAGTGGATGAGTAACGGGTAACGAAATAGTGCTCGTTACTCACCGCTCCTTACTCTTTGCTCGTTACTTGTTTCTTTTAAAAGAACGCCGCTTTCTTATATGCTTCTAACCGTACGCCGTACCGCGCGAGTGCTGTGGCATCGGCGCGATCGGGGCTGCGCCCCAGCCGCTTGGAAATCTCTTTTTTATCTTCCATGCGATAGACCAATGCGTTCTCGCTCGTCGTAAGGCGAATGGAGGCGAGCTCCTGATGCAGCGCGCTATCGTCGAGCAGTGTGATGGATTGCTCGCGAAGTTCTTCTTGGAGCACAAAATACATTTCAGCACGAGCGTTCAACAGATTTTTTCGATGCTTCAAAAATCCCTGCGGCTTTTGCCCGAAGTTTACGGCATGGACCGGCACGTTCATCTCCCTCAACCGGTCGTTGACGCCACCTCCGATGCCTGTATCATCGACAGCGATAATGTGCCAGCCGGCATCGTAGCGCTCCCGAATTTTAGCGGCCGTCTGCATGGTATCCTGATTATAAAACAATTCGAACGGCAGCTGGCGGTCACCCTCGAAGTAGGCGAAGACGGTGGCATCCACGCCTAAGCGCGCTACATCGACACCCATAGACCGAATACTAGTCTTCGTATTGGAGATTTCATTGGATGCCGATGCTTCTATCTCCGCGCTCGCCTTTATTAAGTCCATCGAAATAAAACCTTCTGCATCGTTATCCGCCCATTCGCCGCAGATGCGGCTCGCAACGATGGGAGTCTTTTTGTACCAGGTATCCAGCCATGGAATATAGAGAGCTCTCGAATGATTGTCATTCTGAGCGGAGAGCAAGACGAAGCGAAAGCGGAGTCTTGCGGAGCGAAGGATCGCTTGTCTTCAAGCGTTGAGTCTAATCCCATGCGATCCTTCACTTCGTCTTCCTCCGCTTCGCTGCGGAAGACTCCGTTCAGGATGACCCCTTTGGCTGGATGCTCCTTCGGTCGATCGATGATGTTGCTCCACGCGACAAGCCGGTCTTCTATCCACCGCCGCGTGACAGCGCCATGGATGTCTTCGCAATCGTTCGCCACATTCGGATGATCGAATGCGCTGATGGTTATCAGGTGCCAGTCGACGGATGATTCTGCTTCATACGGGTACGACTGCATATTAATTGGATTGCAGATGAGCACCATCTGCGCGTCTTCGCCCGTCAGGTTACCCGAGAGCGCGTCGATGATCTCGCGGTCCACGCCCGTCGCTTCGTCGACCGCAATGAGCATGTGCGGAGCGTGGAAACCCTGCGCGTTCTCCGGGCGGTCGGGCGAGATGCCGATGGCATAGTGCTTATCCGTTAATTTGATACTCGTCTCATTCAGCTTGAGCAGGTTACCATTTTTATCTTTATAGAGCTCCGCATTCCGTGCTTGCTTGCGAATCTCGCCCCATAGTGTTCGGCGGACCTGCATCCAACTCGAAGACGTCGTTAGCACAATCGAATTATCGTGCTGCGAAAGATACCAGTTGCATAGTGCGGCAAGCGCGGTCGTTTTTCCTGCGCCGTTGCAGCTACGGACGAGGATTTTTCTATGGCCGGCTTCGACGGCGGAAAATATTTCCGCCATTTTGGGCCAGACCGTAATACCGAGTCGCGACTCGGCAAATTCGTGAGGGGACATCCATTATTTGGGCAAATCATCTCTCGGTAGCCGCGAAGGAATATGCATTCGCGGCTACCGAAGAGAAAGTGGTGTGTGAAGAAGCGCGTGAAAATGTAGGTCGGGTTTCAGCCCGACGAACCCAGGGTCGGGCTGAAGCCCGACCTACATGGATTATTCCGCCATTTCAAATTGATAGAGATCGATGAGCAACCCGGTGATGATCCGGTAAGCATGCTCGCGGGACTCCCAGAAATCATCCGAACGCTCGCTGATCTGATTCTCCAGCTCCTCGACATAGAGCGCAGAACCGACAATGAAATCCCGGATGTAATTAATATCTTCGACCGAGAGCAGACCCGCAATTTCCTCTTCGTCCAGGATTTCATCGAGAGGGTCTTCA
This sequence comes from Kapaibacterium sp. (SeqCode), assembly GCA_035552495.1. GTDB lineage: Bacteria > Bacteroidota > Ignavibacteria > Palsa-1295 > Palsa-1295 > PALSA-1295. The sequence goes on from DASZLH010000089.1 coordinate 3,503, forward strand.
TCTTCTTCAGGGATTGCCGGGAAGAACCCCTTGTTTTGATAACACGGGTTATCCGTAATATCTGAATCTGCCAGGGATGTCCTCGAAAAAGTGCTAAGCCGCTTGTTACTGACTGAATTAATCATGATGGTTCTGTGGATAGTGATGAAAGTTATTAGTGGATTCACGCGATACAACACATTTTTCGTCAGAATGGTTCCATTAAAATTGATAAAAATGATATTTTTATTCTTAATTCCCGCTAAGTCCTTTATTTACAACAACTTACGGTTGCCGAAAATTTGCTTTTATAAGCACCTAATGGTGAATTTATATAGCTCAACAATTATTGTTGAAACAAGTAATTATTCCGCCCGTACAGGCTCTGACATTAAACATTTTTGACGGAGGTTGTTATGAATTCAGAAGTAGAAGTATTAGAAGCGCCAGCAACAGAAGTTGCCGAGGCAAACAAAACAGGATTAACCACATGGTCCATCGATGCGGCACATTCGAGCGTGGGCTTTAGCGTGCGCCACATGATGATCGCAAACGTGCGCGGGGAGTTCCGCGAGGTATCGGGGACGCTCCACTTGAATCAAGCAAAGCTCGACCATTCGAGCGTGAATATCACGATCATACCGGCGAGCATCGAAACGCGCGAACCCGCACGAAACGCGCACTTAAAGAACGCCGACTTCTTCGATGTCGAGAAGTATCCGGAGATCACATTCCACTCGACCAAGTGGCAGCAAGTCTCGGACAATGAGCTGCGCGTCGTAGGAGACCTGACGATGCACGGCGTGACGAAAGAGGTTGTGCTGCGCGCGGAAGGCCCGACCGACGAAGTGAAAGACCCCTGGGGCGGAACACGCATCGGATTCTCTGCGAAGACAAAGATCAATCGCAAAGACTTCGGCTTAGGCTGGAACGTAGTCCTCGAAGCCGGTGGCTTCGCCGTCAGCGAAGAGGTGACGATTGCGCTGGACGTGTCGTTCGTAAAGCAATAATCCAAAGCAGCGAATATAGGAGTAATAAATAGAATCGGCGCAACATGGTTGCGCCGATTCTATTTTGTTAGTATCAATTGTTAGTTGTTACCTTCCATCGCGATCGCGATCGCGGTGATCGTCGTGTCGCTGGAAATCGGCCTGGCGGGCCATGAGGTCGTTACGCTGAATAGAAAGCATGTTTTCGCGCTGGTTGATGTCGCGAATTTGTGAAACAATGCGGTCGCGATCTGCAAAGTCTCCACGGCCATGATAATAATTCATGTTTTGAAGTTCGGCCCGAAGCGATTGTTCGCGAGCCGATAGATCGGCGCGCTGGCGGTCAATATCGCGCACGCGAGCATCGAACTGACCTCGATTTTCGAATTGTCCCGAGCGATAGTTATTGGCGTCGCGGTTGTCGAATTGTCCGGGGTGGTAGGCGTTTGCGTCACGATCTCCGGGCGTTTTGGCCTGAGCGGCCGGCAGTGTAGCAAAGGATGCTAATCCTAATGAAAGAGCGAAAATGGTAGCTTTCCAAGATGTTCTCATAATATATGTCCTTCTATTTTTTTAGAGGCATCGAAGCCTCATAGTATTGGACGCAGTTATGAGGCAAGAGTTATTAACGAAACGCTGAATAATTCTTCAGGGAAGAACGTCTGAACCACTGATACATGTGATTAAGACAGATTG
>DASZLH010000090.1:0-17821 GCA_035552495.1 Kapaibacterium sp. (SeqCode)
GAATATATCAAGATAAGTTTGGCGGGGTCGAGCATGCCCATGGGGCCAGTGTACTCGGCAACGGTCGTGATGGCATAACCCGTCCCGATGCTATCCTGATCGGCAACTGTTTCCGGTGCAAGATGAATAAGCGATGCGAGATCGATCCCATGCTTTGAAAATGCCTGGAGGATCGCATCCGAATGCGGCGTTCCATTTTCGAGATTATTGTCGTCGTCATCGACGGTCAGCAGATCGACTAATGTTTGAAGGAATACAGATTCGAGCACATCGGGGCTGGTCTGGTCCGGGCCATCTGGGTTCAGCCATTCCATTTCGTTAAAGAGCTGCTCGGCGGTATCGTGGCCGATAAGTTTGCGAAGATCCCAGATCGCGCCCGATACGATCTCGCCGGATACGTGCGGGTCCGCGCTGATATTGAATGGATAGGACTTGGTATTATCGCAGTTCCGGAGGACTTTGGTCGAATCGCTCGCAAAAAATCCGATGCCGATCCTCGGGTCGTCCCGCATGAATGCGCTGACGAGATCGGCAAAACCTTCCCCGAGCGTATAGTTAATGAGATTGCCGTTCGCGCCATTTGCATACCGGACCTGCGCGACACGGTGACCGAATTCATGATAAACAACGTCCGCGATCTCTCCGCTATTCGAACAATTATTTCCGGCTCGGAAAAAATTGAGCGAAATACTATCGGCATCGTAAAACGCATTGCAGCTTTGATTGAGATTTACATTGACCGTAAATGCCGAGTCGATGGCCGATAATCCGGTATCTGATTTCAACATGTACGTTCGCGCATAACCGGACGCATAATACGCATCGCGCTCGGCAGCATGAGAATTGGAGTCGTTCCAAAATATGATATAGGGTGAGGGAAGTGCAAAGCGCAGCGTATCGCTCGTCGTATCGTGCCGCGCTATGTAGTGATATGCATCGGCAAAAGTTGAAATAACATTTGGCGATGCGTTCGCAGTAGCGACCGTCCAGTTACCGAGAGAATCGGTAACGATCTGCTTGCCATCAACCGTAAGTTTAGTATAGGGCAACCCGACCGTGACAAGCGAATCGAAAGGGGAGTGCAGATGGACTGATGCGAGCAGCTTGCCCGAAACGATCGAGGCCGGACGATCTCCGTCACTCAAATATTCCAGCATGTCTTTCTTTTCGAGGAGCTTCCCAGTCGTGGCATCGACTGTCAAGCGCCAAGCGTAAGTGGGGTTCGCCTGCCGTGCCATTACCTCGTATGCCAGTCGAAGTTCGCCGGCGTATCGAACATAAACGAGCGATGGATGCGAAATCGAAGTAACCGGATTGAGCGCGTCCTCTTCCAGAAACGATGGAATACTACGGAGCACATTCTGCGATGTAACTTGCGCAACACTGGTATTCGGCGCTACACCAGGCGCCGATAAAACAACAGTCATCACCTTCCCGGTGAGCGCACCAATGGTCGTCGAGAGACGCCCATTGCGGACGGCGATGCCATCGTACGCGAGACGAAATTCGCTATGCCAGACGTTTCCCACTTTCCGTGTCGAGACTTCCGAAAACGCAGCCATCGCGGGAAGGGAAAGCGCTTGCCGTACCTCCGAGGCCAGATTAACGGCAGATGCCCTGGCACTCGCGGCGTTATTTATAGGTGAGGCACTGGCCGACAAGCGGTTGTTTTCGGCGACGAGCAGTTCCGGGCTTCCATCGATTGCATAATGCGCGACGCGCAACGGACCGCTCGATATGTTTTTTAGATTAACGGAAATGTGTCTGTTACTGGCAGGATTCCGTTTCTGAGCTCGACCGCGCACGGAAACAAGCCCGCACAAAAGCAGACAGAAAATGGTGACGCGACAACAGCTGCTACGAGACACCCTTCTTAGCTCAAAAAAAATGAAATTCCGGCAAAATTTGAAGTCTTTCTACTGTGAAAAAGTTGCTCCGCCGGAGTTATACATGAAATAGCTTTCATTCGATGGCAACTTTTTCATCATTTAAGGGTTAATAACTCGATTCAAAAAACAAGGGAATCCAGCCCGAACGGTTTCGGACCCTAAACATTGCTTTTTAACTCATTACGACACACATGATACGTATTGGTACAGCATTACTAATTTTCTTTTCGTTCATTACGGTTTCGGCGCAGGGTCAGGTACTAAATACTCCGAGACATTTTGTTAAACCGAATCCTGCGCTTGTTACGAATACGAACCGTGGGGGTACAATTCCGATCTCGACTCCCTCACAGGCCGGACAACCGCTTGCAACTCAAATCGACTCGGTCTTTTATTATGGCGATACTTCCAATGGCAACATATGGGTCTATGTGCCTGTCTTAGATCAGGCATCGGGGGATTCGCTCGGATATTATGGAGTTAGCCAGGATGGGAGTGTTTATTTTCAAAATGAAGATACCATAGGCCCGACAGAATTTAAGTATATTAATGCACAAAATGTGACGATCGATACTATGCCATTCGATACGATGTATAATCGTATCATGGCCATTCGCGTTTCTACACCAACGGATATAACGTCGCCCAGATTGATCGGGGCCGATCTCACGATTTTCCCGATCTCGTTTAATGCCACCGATGTGTTACATTTCGCCGTTGTCCCTATTACTGACGCGCAATTTGGGGATAATAATTTCTACCCCATTCCTCAAATTTTCGGTACTCCTTTAGCAACCACTACGGTAAGTGCAAGCAATATCACAGTCGGGCAGTTGAATACCATACACGTGAATTTTAGTAAGATTTTATATTCCGGCAAAAAAATTACGTACCCGCAATTTGCAATTTGTGTGTATGTCGATGGCCCAAATTTTATTACTGACACGGTTGGATATGTTTTGGATCAGAATTTAAACAATCTTATTACATCAAGCTTGTCGATCGATACCGATGGCTCGCTAGGAACGACCGGTGAACCCATGAGGACCTACCAATTAAATTTGGATGCAGGCAATCTTAGCATCGGCGGAACGCATTCACCAGTCGGCGGCGGCGGCGGATTTTTTATAAACTTCGCTCAACTCGATCCAACTACTGGCCAACAAACCGGCGGAGGGTACGATGGAAACCTAATGTTAACGACCTACTTCAGTGGAACGTCTGCTGGCGTGGCAAATGGTACTGCTAACCAATATAACCTTGAACCTTGTTATCCGAACCCGGTCGTAAGCACTTCCGCCGAGATTCCGTATAATCTTGGAAACAGCGGGCCTGCAACACTCAAGGTCTATAACGCAATTGGTGAAGAGATTGCGACGGTTGTCAATGGGTTCCAGGCTTCCGGTCCCCATTCTGCGACCTTCAACGTCAGCCATCTCCCGAACGGCATGTATTATTACAAGCTGCAATCTGGCGATTACTCTGCGACTCAAAGCATGGTAGTGAACAAATAAAATTTCAGCATTCAACAATGCCTTCCCCTCCTATACGGAGGGGATTTTTATTTTAAACACTTTTTTCCGCGAGCTTTAATTACTCTTTCCGGCGAGCGCGAGCGTTAAAATACTGATCGTTGCAGGCTTGGCTTCGATCGCTGTTTCGGCAACGCTCGCGAGCGTCGAGCCGGTCGTCATTACATCGTCCACAATAAGAATATGCTTGCCTTTTAGTTGAGCGGAGTGTCGAGTGAGCGCGAAAGCGCCGCGAACATTTTCGATGCGCTCCGGTATCGAAAGATTCGTTTGCGACGGCGTCGGACGAACGCGCTTGATGGCTTGCGATACTAATCTGCGCTCACCAGCCAGGCCTTTGGCAAGCATTTCTGCCTGATTGTATCCGCGCTCCGCGAACCGGGTTCGATGTAACGGAACGGAAATAATAAAGTCGAAGCGATTCGGAATGAGTCTGCCAATAGATTGGCCGAGAAATATTGCGAGGCGTGGCATTCCAAGGTATTTGAACGCATGGACGACCGATTGCACCGGCGATTCCGCGACGAATGTGTACGCAGCCGCACACTGTTCGATCGGGAGATTGGGAGCATTCCGTTCGAATTGATCTCGAATGTCTCGCTCCGGCGGCTGCTCTTGACGTTCGATTATGCGGCAGCAGACTTCACATAGATAATGGCTTAGTGGTAAGTCACGATTGTGTTCGCTGCTCGAATATTGTGTAGGCTGTCCGCAATGAATGCATCGCTCCGGTAAGAGAAAGCTGAGCATTTATTTGGTGGTTTCGAGAATTTTTTCGAGCGATTGCACTTCATCGCGTATCTCGGCGGCGCGTTCGAATTCCATTTCTCGCGCGGCCACTTTCATTTCGAGCTTCATTTGTTCGATGAGTTCGCCAAGCTGCACAGGGGAGAGATGCTTGAGCACGGCCTTCGGAGTCATGCGGCGCTCGCGTGCTTTATCGACGAACTCCTGTTTGCGCGCCTCCTGTTTTTTCGAGACGTCCGCAATGGAAGTCGATTGAATAATTTCTTCCATCGTCTTTTTGATGGTGCGCGGAATAATCCCGTGCTCTTCGTTATAGGCGTGCTGGATCGCGCGACGGCGCAGGGTCTCGTCCATCACGGCTCGCATCGAATCGGTAATTTTATTGGCATAAAATATCACGAGACCCTCCGAATTTCTCGCCGTGCGACCAGCCGTCTGCATCAGGGATTTTTCACTTCGTAAAAATCCTTCTTTATCCGCATCCAAAATAGCGATAAGCGAGACCTCCGGAAGATCGAGACCTTCGCGCAATAAATTTACTCCGACGAGCACATCGAACTCCGCCGTACGCAGATCGCGCAAAATCTCGACGCGTTCCAGTGCATCTATATCGCTGTGCAGATACCGTATTTTTACGCCGACATTCGCGTAGTAATCGGTCAGGTCTTCGGCCATGCGCTTTGTCAACGTCGTGATAAGCACACGCTCCTGGACCCGAACGCGTTTACGGATTTCAGCCAGCAGATCGTCGATCTGATTGTTCACCGGACGTACTTCGATGCGCGGATCGAGCAGCCCCGTCGGGCGAATGATCTGCTCGACAACAATACCTTTGGCCTCTGCCAACTCATATTCGGAGGGTGTTGCGGAGACATAGACTACCTGATCGACCATTGTCTGGAATTCGCCAAAATTTAACGGCCGGTTATCGATAGCACTCGGAAGACGAAAGCCATGCGCGACGAGCGTTTCTTTACGCGCGCGATCGCCCGCGAACATACCGCGAATCTGCGGAATCGATTGATGCGATTCGTCGATAATGGTAAGAAATTTCTCGGGAAAATAATCGAGTAGGGTGCTGGGCCGCTCGCCGGCTTTGCGTCCGGCTAGATGCCGTGAATAATTTTCGACGCCGGAACAATATCCTAACTCCCGCAGCATTTCGAGATCGAAGCGCGTGCGCTGCTCGATGCGCTGCGCTTCCAGAAGTTTTCCCTGTTTCCGAAATATATTTAACTGATCTTCCAGCTCCTGTTCGATGAGTACGATGGCACGCTCCAATTCCGGCGCGCTGGTCACAAAATGTTTTGCGGGATAGACGGTCGCCTTTACTACCGTTTCCAATACTTTACCATCGATGCGGTTAATTTGCGAAATACGCTCGATCGTATCTCCAAAAAACTCGATACGGTAACCCTCTTCATCTTCGTAAGCTGGAATCACTTCGACGACATCGCCGCGCACGCGAAACGTGCCGCGCTGGAATTCGACATCGTTACGAGAATAATGGATTTCGGCCAGCGCGCGCAGAAGATCGTTGCGTTTCACTTCCTGCCCAACGTTTACTCGAAGCATTTGCCGCGCATATTCATCCGGCGAACCGATACCGTAAATACAGCTCACGGACGCTACAATAATGACATCACTGCGGCCTTCCAATAAGGCGCTTGTCGCTCTCAACCGCAAGCGGTCGATTTCATCGTTGACGGCAAAATCTTTTTCAATATAGGTATCGGTCGTGGGGATATACGCTTCGGGCTGATAATAATCGTAATAGGAAATAAAAAACTCGACGGCGTTATTTGGAAAGAACTGCTTGAACTCCCCGAATAGCTGCGCCGCCAGCGTTTTATTGTGACTCATAACGAGCGTCGGAATACCGATCTCCGCAATGACATTCGACATGGTGAATGTCTTGCCGCTGCCGGTGACGCCGAGCAGCACCTGCGCATGATCGCCTCGGCGAATGCCTTCGATAATCTGGCGGATCGCTTCCGGCTGGTCGCCCGATGGTTTATAGTCCGATACTAATTCAAATGGCACGCGGTATTAATTACAAATGACAAATGACGAATGACAAATGACGAATGGTTGTTAACAACGTCTCGGAAGAACGAGGAAATTCCGCAGATTCCATAGAGTATTTTGATACATTTTATTCGATAGCATTTGAACGTACTGGAAATGACCGGATTGGTCGGCATGGGCGCAATCGGAGCCGGGCTGCTCGGGTCCCTGACTGGGCTGGGTGGCGGAGTTGTCATCGTGCCGCTGTTGACATTGGTATTCCATGTCGATATCCGTTATGCAATCGGCGCATCGCTTATTTCGGTCATCGCCACTTCGTCGGGCTCTGCAGCGGCGTATGTCCGGGAAGGGTACTCGAACATTCGTATCGGTATGTTCCTGGAAATCGCGACAACGCTCGGCGCGATCGTAGGCGCTTTTCTCTCGGGTTATATCTCGACGAGTGTGATCGCCATTATTTTTGGAGCCGTACTTTTTTATTCCGCATATCTTTCGATCAGACCGAGAGAAGAACATTCGCCAGCGCACGTATCAAGAAAATTAGCGGTGAAGCTTCGATTGCCGAGCACGTATCCGGTCGAAGGAGAGATGCTCCAGTATGGCGTGAATAATGTAACGGGTGGTTTCAGCCTTATGGGAGTAGCAGGTGTGCTATCCGGATTGCTCGGCATTGGGTCGGGCGCGGTCAAGGTCCTTGCAATGGACCACTTTATGCGGCTGCCGTTCAAAGTCTCGACGACGACCTCTAATTTTATGATCGGCGTTACGGCTGCCGCGAGCGCTGGCATTTATCTCCATCGCGGCTATATCGACCCGGTGCTTGCGATGCCAGTCGTGCTCGGCGTGCTTGGCGGGTCGCTCGTCGGCACCAAAATACTTAGCCGTTCGAAGACGCGATCGTTGCGTATTCTTTTCAGTATTGTAATATTTGTACTTGCGATGGAAATGTTGTACAACGGCATCTCCGGAAAACTTTAAATGCGAACGCATCATGTGCCCGCAAATGACACGGCAAAGGATCACACGATCGAAGTAATCATCGGTAATCTTCTGCGCATTTGCGTTATTCTCGTCGTGATTATTGTCGGGACCGGCGCGCTGTTATTTCTTCCATCGAATGCCAGCCTGATGACCAGCTATCGACGGTTCGCCGGAGAGCCTTTGGCACTCCGCTCCGTGAAGAATATTTTGGGACTCGCCAATTCCGGCGACGCTCGCGGGATCATGCAGGCCGGGTTGCTCCTGCTTATATTAACTCCGATTTTACGAGTGGTATTTTCGGTTTTTGCCTTTCTCTATGAGAAGGATTATCTTTATGTCCTCTTTACATTAGTAGTATTGGGAATTCTTGCTTTCTCGCTTTCGGGAGGATAAAATCAGAGACCTATTCATTCGCATCTTCAAGTAATCTTTGAATTATTTTTGGCGATACTCTGAAGTTTGTTTTCAGAATTTGCCAGTATGATGAGACAACTGGCATCAGCGATGACGACTCTCGATGCTTGCGAGGTCTCGATCAAAGTCTTCGGGGGGATAATTAAAAATTGAAACGTCGTGCATGGTAAGGACTTCCATAAACTCACGATAGGGCATTCCTGCTATCTGAGCGGCGGCTCCGAGTGAGAGTTTCCCATCCTCATAAAGCTTCGCAGCAAGAAAGACGGTCATTTTTTGATCGTCAAAATCCAGATTGTCTGGAAGGTGGAGCACGAGTTCTCTCATACGAAGTTTATAAGTATTGCGGTGCGAATTCCGTTCCGGATATTACCCCTCACTCTTGGCGTTTCTCATCCGGATCATGGAAAATTCCAACGAGGATTTCGCAACCGCATCATGCAATTTCCAGAGATCGGCTGTAAAACGCAACTCGATCCTTCGCTGCTGCATTTCTGCAAGTAGGTCATCGACTATGCTGACTGAAAGTGGGGCGACTGGATCTCGTGAAATAAAGTATCCTGCGTTCGCATCAATGAGGTTAAACGAATCAGATGGAAGTTCGTAAATATAAAGTACAGAAGAGCAAATTCTTCTTTGCCACTCCCATTCGACTGCAATGATTCTCCCATCATTCGAGTATTGCAGGAATTGAGATTCATCCTCGATAGTCGTAGTGGAATTTCGAGCAAAGCAAACACGCGGGCAATCGCGAGGGAATAAATAATTAGGAAGATGCTCTTCATCGACGGCCCAGACCGCGTCGCCAACTACAGAGGAATTATTCGAAGCAGGTCGAGGGTCGAAGCGATCGATTCCCGCACTATCGCTCACATGATAAAGTTGTGGCATCTACGCAAAGGGCTCAATCTTATTGAGAGCTAATTTATACTCGTGCAGAAGTTTATCCATAACTTCCTGCACGCTCAAAATTTCTCGGACTAATCCGGAGGACTGTCCCATCTCGAGTTCTCCTTCTTCGAGATTGCCTTCGAAGATACCGAGCATTTCACGTTTGTGACCGAGCAGTTCGAGCTCTTCTTCTTTGGTCGCGCCATTCTGACCGGCATCGAAGGCGGAAATTGCGAACCGATTTTTTTTGAGACGGACGGGCGCTACTTTTTTTAATACCAGAACGGTCGCATTGTCTTCGGCTTCGACGACGGCTTGTTTATAGAACGGGTGCGAACTTGCTTCGATCGTTGCAGCGAATCGAGTCCCTATTTGCACGGCTTGCGCGCCGAGCGCAAGACATGCAAGGACCTGCCGTCCGTCTGCAATGCCGCCCGCCGCAACAACGGGAATGCGGACTGCATCGACGACTTGCGGAACGAGACAGAGCGTGGTAATCTCGTCGATGCCATTATGTCCGCCAGCCTCGAAACCTTCCGCGACGACGGCATCGCAGCCGGCCTCTTCCGCTTTTCGTGCATGTTTTACACTCGCCACCACATGCACGACGAAACAGCCGGCATCTTTTAGTTTTGAGATGTGGACGTTTGGATTGCCCGCGCTTGTGAAGACGATTTTTATTTTTTCTTCGATCGCAACTTCGACGAGTCGCTCGACATCGCCGCGTATGAGCGGAATGTTCACACCGATTGCCCGAGCCACTTCGGTCGCTTTCGCTTTTCGAATATGCTCGCGAAATAGTTCGGGTTTCATCGAGCCCGAGCCGATCAATCCCAGTGCGCCCGCGCGCGCCGCAGCGACTGCAAGTTTCCAGCCGCTCGTCCAGACCATACCAGCCTGCACGATCGGGTAGCGGATGCCAAGTTGGTGAGAGAACTCCGTTTGCATTATAATGGAATCCCCGCCTTGGTAAGGCGGGGAATTTCGGTCTGATTCGCTATGATTTACTTGAATTATGAGGCTTTTTGCGGATAGAGTACCACTTCGACACAATTATTCGGATCGAAATAATCTTTTGCCGTTTCGAAGACCGACTGAGGCGTAATTTTGTCGATCAGCGAAGAACTTTGCGCGATCGAATTGGGATCGAGATCGTTCCAGAATGCATCCTGTAATTGCGAGATCCAATATTTATTTTCACGAAGATTTACCTGTAGCTCGTTCGTGAGAATTTTATGCACGCGCTCGACATACGTGCCGGTGAGCGGTTTCGAAATGAGCGTATCGAGTTGCTTGCGAACTTCCGAAACTAATTCATCGACGCGAGCGGGATTGCAGCCAAAGTTAATTGTGATCCGGTACTCGTCGTGTGGGTATTTCGAAAAACTGGGCGAGACCCGTACATAATAAACTCCGCTCTTATCTTCACGAATATCGTCGAGCAGTACCATCTGGAAGGCCTGCGCCATTGCGGAAAGCCGGAAGCGATTTTCTCGCGAGAATTTTTTGTGTCCCGTATAGATCATAGAGACGACACTTTTTGGCTCCGTCCCGCTATAGACATTTTTTACGAGAACTCCTTTCGGAGGGCTTATGCCCACATCACGCCAGGTGGTATGCTGGTTCGTGGAAGGAAGGGAAGCGAGGTACTGCTCCACGAGCGGGCGCAATGTTTTTACATCGATATTTCCAACGAAGAAGAACGTGAAGCCGCTTGCATCGCTAAAGAGTTTTTTGTAGTAATCGTAAGCTTTGGGAGTATTGACCTCATCCATCGATTCTGCGGTCTGTGGGCGCGCGCGATAATGGTGCTGTGCCATCGTGACTTGCAAAGAGTCGTTATAAGCCATCTCCGGCATCTTGTGCATGTTTTGGAGCATGGTCTTTTGCCGAGTAATGAACACGGCCGATGCAGCGGAATCGTACCGTGGTTCTGTCATGTAGAGATGCGTAAGCTGGAACATCGTTTCAATATCCTGTCTGGTACTGTGGCCGCTTAATCCTTGCTGGAGCGAGCCGACATACGGGGATACTTCGACCTCTTTGCCCGCAAGCATCTTTTTGATCGTCGTGGCGTCGAAGGAGGCAAGCCCGCAGTTCTCCACGATGTTGTCGCACATCTGCGCGGATTGATAATCCGCGTCGGGAGCAGTGGAACTGCCGCCGGGAGCTGTTGCATGGAAAAGAATCTCATCGTCTTTGAAATCGGTCGGCTTCAGGACCACCCGAGCGCCGTTGGAGAGCTGCCAAATAGTAACTCCGATCGAAGCAAGCTTTTTCTCGCTGATAATTTTGCCGGGAGTCGGTGCTTTGGCAAGGAGCTGAGCATTCGAAACATTGTCATTGTAAGCTGCGAGGTGCTCATGCTCGACCGATGAAAGCGCGCCGAGCAATTCCTCTTTTGTTGGAGGAGTTAACGTGGGATTTTCCGGCCCTTCGAACGTCATGACAGGGCTCGCATGGTCCAAAAGCGTCGGCGAGAGCGCATTTACTTCTGCAAGCGAAATCCCGGGTACATATTGTTTGTATAGAGTGTACTCGTAGTCGATTCCCGGAGAGGGTTCGTTATCGGTGAAGTTGCTGATATACTCTCGAACGAAATCTGCATTCTTCGTTTTAGCGCGTTCATTCCATGTTTTTTCCATTTGACTGAGCATGGCTTTTTTCGCGCGGTCAAGTTCGGACTGCGTAAAACCCGTTTCCTTGGCACGATAAACTTGTGCGAGGACCGACTTCACTCCCGATTGGATCGAATCCTGCCGCAGCAACGCGAAAATACTGAATGCGTTAAAATGTCCAATGAAGCCACCATCGCCGGCTCCGGCATAGGCAAAGGGCGCCTCGCCTTTTTGAATGGCCTCCTGAATTCGATCATTCAACATTTGATTGTATAGCCCTGTCACCAATTCTTTTCCGCGATAATCCGCGACGGTCGTTTCATCCTCTTTCGGACGGACGAACATCATACTAAAGATGGTCTGCGGCATTTCTTTATCGGTATTGATCGCGACCAGGGTTTCCTGATGGGGAGGAATGGGATATTCGGTACGCGGACGTTCGTTTGCAGGATTGGTCAGTGGGCTAAAGAGAGCTTTTATTTTCTGCTCCATCTGGGCGGCGTCGAAATCACCGACTACGACGACAGCCATAAGATCGGGCCGGTACCAATCGTGATAAAAGCGCATGACGGTGGAGCGGTGCGCAGTATCGATGACTGTCTTCAGACCAATCGGATTACGATTGCCGTATTGCGACCCTGAAAAAATAATCGGAGCCTGTTTATTATAAATACGCTCGAACGCGCCGCGGCCCATGCGCCATTCTTCACCAACGACTCCTCGCTCTTTTTCGACTTCGTTCGAATCGAAGCTGACATGATGAGCCCATTCGGCCAGGATGTCGATACCGCTATCGAGCACAGCGCCCTGATCGGTCGGCAGCGATTCTTTATAGATGGTCTCATCGAATGAAGTCGAGGCGTTCAAATCCGCGCCGAAGCGGGCACCGTGCTCTTCGAGGAAGGATTCGAGCGAATTATGCGGGTACTTCGCTGTGCCATTGAAGCACATGTGCTCGTTCAAGTGGGCAAGCCCCTGCTGGTCGGGATCTTCCAGGACGGAGCCTGCATGGATCACCAGCCGAAGTTCGGCGCGGTGCTCCGGATAACTGTTATGCCGAATGTAATAGGTGAGGCCATTCGGAAGTTTTCCCGTTCGGACTTCGGAATCGAATGGCAGCTTCGTATGGAGATCGAGTGACTGCGCGGAAGCCGCGAGCGGCTGCATGGCGCAAATAAACCCCAAAAGAATGGAGAGTCGTAACTGTTTCATAGCGATTGGTTGTAATGCGTGGACACAAGAAATTGTGTGGCTTCGAGCGACGGCTCAAGAGGTAGATATAAGGGCAATTCCAACCACTTTGGTTGCCGTAAAATTCAAGGCTCGATGCGCTACCGGGATCCCTCTCTTCGGGCAGGAGTATTCCAACCCCGAAGAGAGGGCGATGGGAAGAAAGCTCGCTACAGGCTTCTTCATGTATGTGGTAGTTTTTAGGGCCAGCGGGGATTCTGAAGCCCGCTTAATATTTTGCGCGAAGCGTTTCGCAGAGGGACTCCAGGTGCTTTTGCAATCGGGCGTCTGCAACTCGTAGCGGTTCGCGGAGCGGATCGACGCGTCGGAATGTCACTGGGCCGGCGGTGGTGGTGCGATAGTCCGTATTCGCACCGTGCAGCAGGGTAGTGCTGTGACGGCCAAAGCCGATAGCAATTTCTGCAATATCGTGGTCCGGGATATTGCGGACCTGCGTCATTTCATCGAAAACGGAATTCGTAAATTTGGAGTCGATGCTAATAGTGCTCATACAATTTCAATTGTTTATTAGTGGTAATTAGTGAAATTTGAGTTGAAATACACCGGGTCGCTTTTCATCGAGCGAGCGAATGACGCTCGTTACTTTCCCCAGTATTTGAAAATCGAGATCCGGCGTGATCGGAATAGGCCGAAACTTCTCGTTGGCCGGCTCTAAAAAATAGCCATCGAGCGACTGGCGAAATGTTTTAACGGTCGCGGTATCTTCCAGCCGCGCCACGACAATATCTCCGTCATCGGCATTCGGCTGTTGCCGAACGATCACGAGATCACCATCGAGGATGCCCCGGTCCTTCATGCTTTCGCCTTTTACGCGAAGCCCGAATACTTTTCTGCTTAGGTCCATCGGCTTGAAGGAGAGCCAGCCCTCGACATTTTCGACGGCAAGGATCGGCTCGCCGGCCGTAACGCGGCCAATGACCGGAATTGCGTTCGAATGCCGCTCACCACCGACTTTCATCGAAGGCCGCGCGACCATAAGTGCCCGCGATAATCCGGGGCCGCCCCGCACGAGGAAGCCTTTTTTCATTAAGGCGTCGAGGTGTTTTCGAACACCAAACGTCGAGCTTACGCCTAAAAAATCGCTAATTTCCGCGATGGAAGGCGGATAACCCGAAATTTCAAGGTATTCTTCGATATAATCGAGCACTTTGCGTTGCTGCTGTGGAAGTTTGTCGCGCTCTTGAAATTGTGCCATGGTTGTTGTTTCCTTATAGAATCGACGAAGTGCCTATAATCGCCATTGCGGAATGTTTTAGGAAGCCCTTTTTGCTTGGTGCCTCCATAAACAGGTGCCACTAAGGATAGGTGCCCGTCTAAGCATCACAAACTTACGAAATAAAAAAGCTATTGTCAATAGCTTTCTAAAGATTTTTCAAGAAATCTTTTTTAGGAGCTAAAATAATGGGTTTCTAAGCCGATTCCGCAAGTTCTGTCCAGCGAGTCAGGCTTTTATCAAGCCGATTAGTGCGGCTTTTAAGCTCCGAAAGGAGGGTGCTCATAGCGGAATAATCCGAGCCAGAGTTGTTCAAGGTAGTCTCAATCTCGATCTTGCGGGCTTCATCCTGCGCAATTTCTTTCTCCAATCGTTCTAATTCCTGCTTCTCTTTATAGGTGAGCTTGCGAGAAGGAGCAGACACCGCAGGCTTCTCGATAGGCTTTACTTTTTTTTGGATCGCATTGGCCGTCTCACGCTCTCGTTCTTCCCGTTCTTGGATTTCGAGGAACGCGCTGTAGTTGCCAGGATATTCGCGAATGCGGCCATCGCCTTCGAAGCGGAAAATGCGATCGACTACACGATCGAGAAAATAGCGGTCGTGACTCACAGCAATGACGCAGCCCGGAAAATTATCGAGATATTCTTCGAGCGCGACGAGCGTCGGAATATCGAGATCGTTCGTCGGCTCGTCCAACAGCAGCACGTTGGGCGATGCCATCAAAAGCCTGAGCAGATAAAGGCGCCGCCGCTCACCGCCGGAAAGCTTGGAGATCGGAGCGAATTGCATGGCGGCAGGGAAGAGGAAGCGCTCGGCCATTTGGCTGGCGCTAATGGTCGAGCCGTCCGATGTTTTCAAATTTTCGCCAGCCTCTTTGACATATTCGATCAATCTCTGATTCTCATTTAGATTACGATTCTCCTGATCGTAATAACCGATCGAAACCGTCGGGCCGAGACTGATACTGCCAGCGTCTGGCTGGATGCGCCCGGTGACCATGTCGAGCAGCGTCGTTTTGCCCGTGCCGTTCGGACCGATGATTCCGAGCCGATCGCCGCGCTGGACGATATAAGTAAAATCTTTGAGAAGAACAAGACCTTCGTAACGTTTCGAGACTCTCTCGAACTCGATCACTTTCGTCCCAAGGCGTTTGCCGACGGCGCTAATCTCAAGCTCTTGTTTCGGTTTTTCTCGCGGCGCGGAGAGCATCTCTTCCGCGCGCTCGACGCGAGCTTTCTGCTTCGTCGTTCTCGCTTTTGCGCCGCGGCGGAGCCATGCGAGCTCCTGCTTCATCAACTGCTTGCGTTTTTCGTATTCGACTTCGCGCCGAGTTTCCTGCTCCGCTTTCTTCTCTAAATAATACGAATAATTTCCTCCGAAGGTCTGCGTCGTGCCGCGATCTATCTCGACGATATGATCGGTAACGCGGTCGAGAAAATAGCGGTCGTGCGTGACGAGAAACAATGCGCCGGAATATCTGGCGAGATAATCTTCGAGCCACTGGATCGTCTCGGCGTCGAGATGATTCGTAGGCTCATCGAGGATAAGCAGATCGGGCCGAGTAATCAGTGCGTGTGCCAATGCCACGCGCTTGCGCTGGCCGCCCGAGAGTGTCCCGACTTGCTGTGCAGTATCGGTAATACCAAGCTGCGCGAGGATCGTCTTCGCGTTCGTCTCCAATTCCCATGCGTTGGCGGCATCGAGTTGGCTGGCAAGCTCGCCTATTTGCGCCAGCGCCTTTTCGTTCGAGTGATTGGCCGCGAACGCCGTGCAGGCTGCTTCGTAGTCGTGAATAAGCTGCATGGTCTTATTACTTTTTGAGAAGAGGGCATCGAGGACCGATAGCTTCTCCTCGAACTTCGGATGCTGCGGCAAATAACCGATCTGCGCGCCATCTGCGACGATGATCTCGCCGGAATCCGATGTAATCTCACCAGCAAGAATGCGCATGAGCGTCGTCTTGCCAGAGCCATTGACGCCAATTAGTCCAATACGATCTTTCCAGTCGATCCCAAATGTAACGGCGGAAAAGAGCGGCTTATTGCGGAAGTCTTTGCTGAGATTAAGAGCGGTTAAAACGGGCATGTGTAATAATATGTGGGATGCAAACCAACAGACTTGTTGCATTGCTCCGCCTAATTCTATTTCTTTCTTTTCTTTTAAGGGGGTGGCAAGTGGTATATTAATGGACTCCTACGAACGAAGTGAATGTCCGGTTGTTTATAAAAATATGAGAATCCAGAAGAGGGCAAAACAAAAGTCTGTCCAGCGACAACGAAAACATATCCTTCCTGCCGAGCGTCAACGAATTGCTCGCAGCCAACGAACTATTAGACCGAAGAAAGAAAAAAATATCTTTGCGACGATCGGCGAGATCGCCAGCCTTATTCCGCCTAAAGATATCCAAAAAATTCCGAAAGACTTGTCGATTAATATCGATCATTATCTCTACGGAGTCCCGAAAGCCGAGCCGTGGAGACCTGTTTAGTCGATACCAGCTATCTGTTAGCCCGTTCACTTCCGACCGACCCATTGCACGATCTCGCGCTTGAATGGGAACATCGGACTGAAGTGGGAGTTCAATTTATCACGACCGACCTTATTCTCATCGAGTTTCTCGATGGACTTAGCCGTGGCTCCGTTGCAATACGCACAGTCGGCAGTACCATTGCGCGTGCTATTCGTAAAAGTTCCCAGGTTGAAGTTGTCCCCCTAACAGCCGATCTCTTCGAAGCAGCACTTCGACTTTATGAACTTGGAAAAGATAAAGACTGGGGGATGACGGATTGCGTTTCCTTTGCACTAATGCGTAAGCGCCGAATTAGAAATGCGCTTACATATGACCATCACTTCGTCCAAGCTGGATTCCGGGCGTTGCTTCGAGGGGATTGACTCTGGGAATAGGGAATGTAAAAATATTCATGCTTGTCTTATAAATATCGGACTTTTTTAGTCCTACATGCTGTTATTCCGTCCAACAAGCAATGCTGAGACTTTCGAAACGAGTAGAATATGGATTAGTGGCGCTGCAATTCCTTGCAAAGCGAAATGCCGTGGCCACCGTTCGCGAAATCGCGGACGAGAGCGAGATTTCCTACGATCTGCTCGCGAAAATCATGCAGGACCTGAAGCGCGACGGCATGATCTGCTCGCACCAGGGTGTCCGCGGAGGATATACCTTGATGCTGGCGCCGCAGGAGATTTCCGTTACGCGCGTAGTCGATGCGCTGGAAAATGAAAATTCGATCACGGAATGCACTTCGGAGAGCGAATGCTGCTCGCGTGAAGCCGTCTGTACGATCAAGGGACCGATGCACAAGCTGCAGGACACGATGGAGCAGGTCTTAAGCTCGGTGACGATCGCGCAATTATTATAAAGGAATTACATGGTAAAGCTGCCAATATATTTAGACAATAACGCGACGACGCAGATGGACGAACGCGTCTTCGAAGCGATGCGTCCATATTTTATAGAGCATTTCGGTAATGCCGCGAGCCGCAATCACGAATTTGGCTGGAAAGCCGAAGAAGCGGTCGATTGGGCGCGTGAAACGATCGCGAAGGCAATCCATGCCGACCCAAAAGAGATCGTCTTCACGAGCGGCGCGACTGAATCCGATAATCTCGCGATCAAAGGCATCGCGGAAATGTACGCTTCGAAAGGCGACCATATTATTACGCTCACGACTGAGCACAAAGCGGTGCTCGATACCTGCAAGGCGCTCGAACGAAAAGGAAGCCGCGTAACGTATCTGCCGGTCTCGAAGGAAGGCTTTGTCGATCTCGATATGCTCCGCGACACGATTACCGATAAGACGGTGCTTGTCACGATGATGCATGCCAATAATGAGATCGGCGTGTTACAGGATTTGGAAGCGATCGGAAAAATCTGCCACGAAAAAGGGACGATCTTTCATACCGATTCTACCCAATCGGTCGGCAAAGTGCCGTTCGATGTACAGAAGATGAATGTCGATCTCGCATCGATTTCGGGGCACAAAATTTACGGGCCGAAAGGCGTCGGCGCGCTGTATGTTCGCAAGAAAAATCCGCGTGTCAAGCTTACATCGCAGATGGACGGCGGCGGTCACGAGCGCGGAATGCGCTCCGGCACGCTGAATGTACCGGGCATCGTCGGACTGGGCAAGGCCGTCGAGCTGTGCATTCAGGATATGAAATCCGATACAAAACGCATCCAAGGGATGCGCGATAAAATGTGGATGGACTTCCAGGCCGAACTCGATGAAATTTATATC
>DASZLH010000091.1:0-9359 GCA_035552495.1 Kapaibacterium sp. (SeqCode)
CATTCTTCATTCTTCATTCTTCATTCCTAATTCCTAATTTATAACCATGACTATCCCTTTTGAAATTACCGTACAAGAATTAAAAGAATGGCAGGACCAGGGCGTTCCGTTCACACTCATCGATGTCCGTGAGCCGGCGGAATACCAAGCTGCCAATATGGGTGGGAAGCTTATTCCGCTGGCAACGATTGCCGATCACATGAAGGAGTTCGACCCCGAAAGCGACATCGTCGTGCATTGCCATGTGGGCGGACGCAGTGGCATGGCCGTCGAATTCCTGCGCCGCAATGGCTTTCCGCGAGCGCGTAACCTTCGCGGCGGGATCGCGGCTTGGAGCCAGCAGATCGATCCCTCCGTTCCGCAATATTAATATTTCGAATTGGGATTGCCAGATTCACAACCTGGTATTTTACCGCGATTGCGAAATAGCTGCGAGAGCGCGTTCGCTGGCTTCGGCCTTCGTGCGTACGGTCCGAAGTTCCATTTCCAATTGTTTGCGGCTGGTAATATCGATCCCGATACAATCGAACCCCTGGACTTGCTCGCCAGAGATTTGTAACGACGTCGTCACAACCAACCAGCGCTCCTCGCCAAATTTCGTTACGAATGGAGCTTCGATATAGGAATAGGGCGTCTTCGAAATAAATTGCCGGTAAAAATGTCGCCGGACGCGCTCGCGATGGTCCGGTGCGACGAGTTCATCGAACCGATACTGAAGCGCGCTCTCCTTCGTATAACCGCTGATATCCAGAATGTAAGGATTGACATAGGTAAAGCGCCCCCGTTCATCCGTGCTGAAAATTGCTTCCGATGCGTTCTCGACGAGGTGGCGATAACGCTGTTCGGACCAGAGCAATGCATCTTCCGTTTGCTTTCGCTCGGTAATATCCGTTGTAGTAATGGCAAGATTATCGCCGACCGGAACGTATTGGGACCGAAGCCAGGAAGCGCGTCGAAGATATTTCGTTTCCACATGATACTCTTCCAGCATCGGCTTGCCACTCTCGATGACTTGCGCATATTTTGTAATATATAGGGACAGCCGCGAACTCGGCACCATCTCGGATAGTTTTTTGCCGATGCTCTCGGCAACCGAGACTGTAATAAGCTCCGCGCCCCGTTCATTGATATACTCGAAATAGAAATCGACGATCTGCTTTTGATTGCGTACAGCTCGGAGCATATAGAATGCGTCCGGTGTGCTTTCGATGACATTACGGAATCGCTCTTCGCTTTCGCGAAGCCGTTCTTCGGTCCGTACGATTTCGGTAATATCGCGAGAAACGGAGATTACCGTTTGTAGCTCCTGATCGCGCCGCTCCGGCACGAGTCGCGTATCGTAATAGCGAACGCCGCGCGTCGTGGCATATTGTGTCTGGGTAGAAATTCCATGTCCAGCGGCAAATACATCCCGAACGGCCTGTTCCCACGGTTTATAAACAAGCTCGGGGATACCGACATCTTTGTATCGGCGTCCGAGCAGCGCACTTGGTGCAATACCGAGTACTTGTTCGACCGCAGGGTTCACATACGTAATGCACAAGTTTCTATCGTAGCTGATAATTACGTCCGGAGCATTCTCGATGAGTGCGCGGAATTCGCGCTCACGCAAGCTTGCCTGCTCTTCCGCCTCTCGGCGCATGCTAATATCGCGAAAGACGAGCACTACACCTACAATATCATGATGGCTGTTGTGAACGGGCGCAGCGCTGTCCTCGATCGGGTAATCGACTCCGGTGCGCGAAAGGAGCAGCGTATGCTTCGCAATCTCGACCATTCGGCGCTCACGAAGTACCGCGACAATAGGGTTCTCGGCAGGAAAGCGTGAGTCTTCATCGACGACACGAAATACTTCCTGGACAACCCTGCCGCGTGCCTCCGCGATCGACCAACCGGTCAGTTCTTCCGCGCGAGTATTCATCAGCGTAATATGTTGATCGTGATCGGCGACGATGATTGCATCCCCGATGCTCAATAGCGTCGTCTCGATCAGGTCGCGGTTTTGCGTTGCTTCATCGATGATAATATTGAAGCGATCGACGAACCGCTGTGCTTGCTTTCGCGCATAGAAGCCGACGAGCCCACCCAAAATAAGGCTGAGAGTAACGATCAGGATAATAAGCCATAGGGTGCCATTCTGAAACTCATGAATGCGTCGCGTGTACAATTGCCGTTCGGCTCGATCGATTCGCTGAAAATCTTCGTGAATGCGCCCCATGGCGGCAGCACGAATGAACAAATCGCTATCGGCCGGACTGAGGCCATAGGTCGCGGCAAGTAGTGCATGATGCGCCGAAACCTGCCATGTCCAGTAGGCCTGGAGCGCAGTATCGACACGACGCGCCTGATCGCGATTGTCCAGCGTTAACTCATGCAACTGCTGTAGCGTCGTATCGATTACTTTATCTTCCGATTGGAACTGACCTTCGAAGAGTGGAGCCCGGCTCTGTACATAACCGCGCAGCGAACTTTCCTGCAACTGAATGTGACGCTGGGCTTCACTGGCCGTTAGCAGGACGGTGGTCGTATGCTGAATCCATTCGCTTTCGCCGAGCATTCGGCCGAGCTGCCATAGCACCACCCCTGCATAGAGCACGCTAAGGACGATCGGCAGCAAAATAATGCGGTTCAACCCGCGCTTAATTAAACGACGCTCCACGTGGGAAATTAAGAATTAAGAGTGAAGAATTAAGAGTTATGTACGATGGACAATTCCTGGCCTCGATTATGTTTATGGATAATACCCTCATCCAATAGATAGGGGTATCCATAATTCGAACCTATAACTGCTAATTCTTCATTCTTAATTCTTAATTCTTCATTTTTTATTGTGCCTCACTTTCCTATATCCGACCCCATCCTGTTTGCGATCGGTGCGATAGCCGATGAAGCCAAGATCGACGCCTACGTCATCGGTGGTTACGTGCGTGACGATCTGTTGAATCGGGGATTCCGGAAAGATATTGATGTGATGGTCGTCGGGGATGGCGTTGGTTTCGCATCGCTGGTTGCAGGTGAGTTCGTGCAGGCGAAGCTCTCCATCTATGAGCGATTTCGGACGGCAGCGCTGCAGGTTGGAGATCATGTCATCGAGTTTGTAGGTGCGCGAAAAGAATCGTACCGTGCCGACAGCCGAAAGCCGGTTACCGAAGAAGGGACGCTCGAAGACGATTTGGCCCGAAGGGATTTCACCATCAATGCACTTGCGGTGTCGCTGAATCAAACGAGCTTCGGCGACCTCATCGATAGATTCGGCGGCATGCAAGATCTTCAGCAGCGGATTCTTCGTACTCCGCTCGAACCCGCACAGACTTTTTCGGACGATCCGTTGCGCATGATGCGCGCCGCGCGGTTTGCCTCCCAGCTTAATTTCATGGTCGATTGGCATGCGATGGAAGCCATGCAGTCCATGTCGGATCGAATTGGTATCGTAAGTCAGGAGCGGGTTACAGATGAATTCCTGAAAATTATGGAAAGCCCAAAGCCTTCGGTCGGATTGCGTATTTTATATGAGGCGGGTCTGATGCAGTATGTATTTCCCGAAGTTGATCGGCTCGGCGGAGTCGAACTTATGAGCGTCGGCGAGCAGGAATACGCGCATAAAGATGTCTTCAAGCATACGCTCCAGGTCGTCGATAACATGTCAGCCGCAACGGACGATGTATGGCTGCGCTTCGCCGCACTCCTGCACGATGTGGCAAAACCGAAGACCAAGCAATTCCGCGAAGGCATTGGTTGGACATTCTACGGTCACGAAATCTTGGGAGCACGTTGGGTCCAGAAGATATTTAAAAGAATGCGATTGCCAATGGACGCGGCTGAGCGCGTTTCAAAACTCGTCCGGCTGCACATGCGGCCTATGGCGCTTGTCGATGAAGGCGTGACCGATTCAGCGGTACGCAGAGTGCTTTGGGAAGCCGGGGAGGACATCGAGGACCTGCTGACGCTCTGTCGAGCCGATATTACGTCAAAAAATCCGAAGCTCGCCCATCGTTACCAGCAGAATTACGATATTGTTGCATCCAAAATGACGGAAGTCGAAGAGAAAGACCGGATGCGGGCGTTTCAATCCCCAGTGCGCGGAGAAGAGATAATGGAAATTTGCGGGATCCCTCCATCGCGGACCGTCGGAGTTCTGAAATCGGCAATCGAAGAAGCGATCATCGAAGGCGAAATCCCGAATGAATATGACGCTGCAAAGAACTATCTGCTTCGCATTAAAGACAAGATACTCGAAAAGAATCCGCTGAGCGAACGAGAGCTGCAAAGGGTAAAGGATAAAGAGTAAAGGAGAAGTGATCGTGCTCCCCATGTCGAGCCTGCTTCCCTTATCCGCTACCCTTTTCACTGTATCGGCTTCCGCTCTGCCTAACCTTAAAGATTTTCAGGACTTTTCCTTGCTTCTCAACTGTTTCCCGTGGTTCTAAATGGTGTCGGCAATACATTCATGATTCCGGCCAGGCGCCCTTTCAAAGGACGCCCTGTAGTGCGTATAATTCGAATTTAAACGAAAACTAAAAGGACTTCAAGCTTATGCCAGTAATGAACAAGATGCGCGATTCGATGCCGGTCGTCTTCGCCGTGCTCGCGGGCATCTTCCTGCTAATGATTATTTTCCAATGGGGAGGTCAGGGTGCGATCTTTAATAGCCGCGGCGATACCGAGACGCTCGGGCTTGTCAACGGCTATAAGATCACCCAAAAAGACTATAATAAAATCCTCGAGCAGGTCACGCAGCAGATGAAAACGGAGGGGAAGAAGCAAAACTTATCCGAAGCAGAGGACGATCAGGCTGCCGATAAAGCATGGGACCAGGCCGTAACTCAGGCGATCATCAACCAGAGCATTGAGAAAATGGGCATTACGGTGACCGATCAGGACATTCGGGACCAATTATTCGAAAACCCTCCGCCCGAAGTTCGCCGTCAATTTACCGATTCGATGGGCGCGTATCATGAGGATGCCTATGTCCGGGCCTTGCGCGACCCTCGCAACGATTCGCTCGTTCGCCAAATGGAGACTGGCACCCGCGAACAAGTCCTGCATTACAAATGGCAGGCGGCTATGCTTTCTACGATCCGCGTGACCGATGAAGAAGCCCGCGTGCGATTTTATCAGGACAGCTCGAAAGCCATGGTGCAAGTGGTGAAATTCATGCCGAACCCGGCATCCGAAGCCGCCATGCAAAAGCAGGTGACCGATAAGGAAATTCAGGACTATTACAACTCGCATACCTGGATGTTCAAACAGGACGAAGAGCGCAAATTCAAATTTGTATCGTTCCTTCGATTACCGACTGCTCGGGATACCGCCTTGGCCATCGAATCGGCAAACTCGATTAAGGCGCGGCTTGCCGATGCTCCAGCCCTGGAAATCGATTCCATTGCAAAGGAAATGGCCCCGGATTATAGCGATCAGCCGTATCAGCCCAAGCATCTTATTACAATGCTTGACCTCAAAGGCGATACCGTCCTCTTGAACGCCAAACCGGGTGATGTGGCCGTGGTCATGGCCAGAGGCAAGCTGAATGCTGTCCGAGTTATGAACGTAGTCGATACGTTGCCTCCGGTCTTCCACATCCGTAATATATTGTTAGGCAGAGGCAATATACCTGCGACTCCCGAACACCCCGAGATCATGGAAAACACCGACAGCGTACGCGCAGCAGCAGAGCAACTTCTGCAGCAGCTTCGTTCAGGCGGCAATTTTGCAGAGCTTGCCAGAACCCGTTCCAATGACCCTCGTTCCGCTGCAAATGGAGGTGATTATGGATGGAATATTCCGGGAGTGATACCCGGATTGGGCGATATCATTCCGAAATTGCCTATGGGTGAAATATCCGGACCGTTCGTAACCCCTCGCGGTGTGGAGATCGTGCAAACACTGGGCGAATCGAGAAAAGGCTGGGAAGTTGTATCCGTACCGGTTGATATTAAGGCCGGCCACCAGACTGTTGAAATTCAGCAGCAAATGGCTAATATCTTTCACGATCAATCTGTAAAACAAGGCTTCGATGCTGCAGCCAAGAATGCCGGATATCACGTCGTAACCGATGCTCCGCCTGCATCCAAAAAAGGCCCACCTATTTTCGGAAGCCATGAATTCGTCGATTGGATTTTTGACGCTTCTAAAGGAGACATCTCCCAACCATTTAAATTAACCGAACGGCAATTTATCCTCGTAGCACAATTGACCGACATAACTCCGGAAGGACCGAAACCGCTCGACGCGGTCAAACCGCAAATCGTGCAGGTATTAGCATCTCGCAAAGCCATTGCTGCATTACTTCCCAGAGTTCAGCAACTTCGGGCATCGATCCCTGCTGGCGGAGATCTCGGTCAGCTTGCAACAAGTTCTGGCGATAGCTCGCTAAAACCAATTACCGTAAAAATGGGGCCAGCCGAATCCGTCAATGGCCTTCCAACCGCCGATTATGTCATCAATAATTGGGCATACGACCAAGCGAAGCCCGGTGATATTAGTCCGGCGATTAAAGGCCAAAGTGGATGTTACATCGTAAAATTGCTCAACCGCAACGTTGCAGACGACAAGCAATTTCAAGTGATGGAACCACTAATCGTACGACAATTATTTCAGGAAAAACAGCAGCGATTTACGCTCGATTGGGTCCAGAATCAAAAAGATAAAGCCACGATCGTCGATTACCGGGTGAAGCATTAACAATTCAAACTTCGCTAGATAAAAAGGTCCTATAGGGTTTATTCCTATAGGACCTTTTATAACTCTTAGGTGGGGAATTACGCCGCCACCGCCATACGCTCTGCAGCCTTTTGAAAGGTCTCGACCAGGTCTAATTTTTCCCAGCTAAAACCGTCGCGGCCAAAGTGGCCGTAGGCGGCGGTCGCAAGATAAATGGGGCGCTTCAGATCGAGTCGGGCAATAATGCCTTTCGGCGTGAGGTCCACATTTTTACGGATGATCGATGCTAATTCTTCGTCCGAAAGTTTTCCAGTCCCCAGGGTATCGACATTGATCGAGACCGGCTCGGCGACGCCGATCGCGTAGGCAAGCTGCACCGTGCATTCATTCGCAAGTCCCGCAGCGACAATATTTTTCGCGACGTGACGCGCGGCATACGCGGCCGAGCGATCGACTTTCGAGGGATCTTTGCCGGAGAATGCCCCGCCGCCATGCGGGGCGCGGCCACCATAGGTATCGACGATGATCTTGCGCCCGGTGAGTCCGGTATCGCCATGCGGTCCGCCGATCTCGAAGTTACCCGTCGGGTTCACGTGAACGATCATATTCTCATCGCACAGCGATTGCGGTATAACGTGGTCGATCACATGCTCGATCACATCGGCTTTAATCTGCGCTTGCGTGACGTTCGGATCGTGCTGTGTGGAGACAACAACTGTATGCACGCGGACTGGTGTGCGTCCTTCGTATTCAATGGTAACCTGGCTCTTAGCATCTGGCCGAAGGTAGGGCATGACCTGTGGCTTGTTCTTGCGCAGCCACGCAAGGCCCTTGACGAGTCTATGCGCAAAAACGATCGCAGCCGGCATGTATTCGGGCGTTTCATCGGTCGCGTAGCCGAACATCATCCCCTGATCTCCCGCACCGCCGGTATCGACACCCATAGCAATATCCGGCGACTGCGAATGGATAGAAGTCAGCACGCCGCACGACGCATAGTCGAACCGGTATTCTGCTTTCGTGTATCCGATACGAGAAATAACCTCGCGTGCGATTTCCTCGACATTGACATACGCTTTCGTCGTAACTTCTCCGCCCACGACGACTAATCCGGTCGTCACAAAGGTTTCGCAGGCGACGCGAGAGTTCGGGTCCTGCGCGAGCAGCGCATCGAGCACGGCGTCCGAGATTTGGTCTGCAACTTTATCAGGATGTCCTTCCGAAACCGATTCCGAAGTAAAGAGGTATGACATGGTTATTCCTAAAAATAAAAATAGATAAGACCGGCGCGCATAGATGCCAGTCCGAATTACGAGCAAGAAATCAATAAACCGCGCCGCAAGAGATTTAGGTTCATTAGTATAGTGCAATGTTCATTGCAACTGAAGAAAATAAAACATCCCGCTTGCCATGCGGCAAGCGGGATGTTTATAAACGATCTCTCTTCGTGTTATTTCGTAACCACGATCGAGCGCATCGAAGCGGAGTTCGGCGTTGAAATACGCAGCGTATAGATTCCCCCTGCGAAGTTCGAAGCATCGATCTCGCGCAGATAGAGGCCTTTCTGCTGCACTTCGTCTTTCGCAACCGTCGCGACTATTTGGCCAAGCGCGTTGAAGACTTCAATCGTGACCGGCGTGCTTTCGACGTTCACCTGATAATTCACACGCGTGAAGTTTGTCACCGGATTCGGTACTATATCCTGGATCGAAAGCTCCAATTGGCCTGACTTCATATAATCACGGACGATATTATCGCCGCAAAGGTTTGTGCCGTAGAACTGGCCGGGAATCGTATCCGGCGCGACCCAGCATACCGATGCACCGGATTGATCGGTGAACATGAGGTCCCGGATCTCGAAGTTTGTCGAAGAATCCTTCGCCACATCGTACATCCACGTAATTTGCGCGATCGTAGCGAGATTCGTGATCGGCGAACCGTTATTGACCGTGAACGTAATCAGTTCGTAGTTATTATCCACCGGGTCTGCCGTCGGACCAACATGCGTGATCGTATTCGGCGTGATCGACTGGAATCGGAACTGATCGCGCAGGTAACGAACCGTAAACTGCGCGCCATAAACGTTCGCCACCGAGTCGAATGGTTTCGTAAGCTGCACTGGCACTGTTACCATAGCACCCGTCTGTGCCGTGTAGGCTCCGCCACCCGGACGCTGCAGGCTAACAGTATTCGATGTCTGGTATCCAAGACCTTTGAGCGGCCGTATGACCGTATCGAGCATCGTGCCATCAAGAGCCTGCGTTGTATCGAACACATACATAATTTCTGCCGTGTCCGAGCCGGTATGTGTCGGATTGTATATGATTGTAAAGTTCTCCGAGCTATCCCGCTGAAGAATGGTACCTGGTGTAAGCATCCATGGCGTGACCATCCCCGGATCGTTTACAAAAGTGAAAGAGGAATCGGCACCAATAATCTGGACGCTTTCGAGGATGACGTTATTCGTACTCCCGTTTGCGTTCGATGCCGTGACTATTCCAGAGCCATTATGGCAGACATAGGTCAGTGGATAGAGGTATTCGGTACCCGTTACACCTACCTGGGTCGCAGCTGCTAGTGCTAATGATGTATCGGAATGGTCGCATGCAAGGTCATTAGGTGTAGCGAAGTAAATTCCGTTCGAATTACCGCCTTGGCTTGCAGCAGTCCACTGAATGTATACAGAATCCGTACCATTA
>DASZLH010000092.1:0-4034 GCA_035552495.1 Kapaibacterium sp. (SeqCode)
GCTGGCTTCAAATGTTTCCGGCGAGCCGTGCTCGAAGCGATCGATCTCGATGATATTCGCTCGAACGGATATGCGTTTCAGATCGAGATACATTTTCGTGCATGGCGTAAAGGATTTCGCATCAAGGAAATTCCGATCACCTTTATGGACCGGCATGCCGGCACCAGCAAAATGAGCAAGGCGATTGTCCGCGAGGCTGCTGCAATGGTCTGGAAGTTGAAAGCTCGTGCTATTGCGGGCGAGTTGTGAAATAAGAAGGGACGTTAAACGATAATGGATATTTCGGTCGTCATTGTCAGCTATAATGTGAAGGAATTCCTTCGCGGCGCCATCGAGAGCGTCCGAAGGTCGTTCGCGGCTGGCCACTTGACGGGCGAGATTTTGGTCGTCGATAATAATTCGTCCGATGGCAGTGCGGCAATGATGCGCGCGGAGTTTCCCGAGATATGTCTCTACGCACTCGATGAGAACCTTGGCTTTGGCCGCGCAAATAATCTCGCGATGCGCGATGCGCGCGGTGAATATATGCTGCTGCTCAATCCCGATACCATCGTGGGGGAGGACACGCTGCGCTTCATGATCGATTTCATGCAAGCGCATCCCGATGCGGGTCTCGCAGGGTGCAAGCTGCTTAATGGCGATGGTTCATTTCAATTAAGCTGCCGGCGTGGCTTCCCGACGCCGTGGGCAAGCTTCACCAAGCTTTTTGGCTTTGCGCGCATGTTTCCGTCCTCGCGCGTTTTTGCACAATACAATCTTACCTATCTGCCGGTCGATGAGACCTACGAAGTCGATGCCCTGGGCGGCGCATTCATGATGCTCTCGCAGAAAGCCTACCACGCTACGCGCGGCTTCGACGAAGATTACTTCATGTATGGCGAGGACATCGACCTCTGTTATCGTACGAAACAGGCCGGACTAAAAGTTTACTATGTCCACGAGACGGCCACTATTCATTTTAAAGGAGAATCGACCAAGCGCAGTGCGATCGACGAAGTGAATGTCTTCTACGAAGCAATGCACATCTTCGTTAAAAAGAATTATGGCGCGTCACCACTCTTTAGCATGATGCTCCGCATCGGCATTTTGCTGCGCACGATGCTCGCGCTCGGCAAAAAATATCGTGGCGCGATTTTGCTGGCAACGATCGATTACAGTATGGCGATGCTCGGAGTGCTTGTTGGCTGCAAGCTCGTGCTCGATCGGTGGTCTGGGCTTCCCGCTCAGGACTATCCATTCGCGCTCATTATTCCGCCGCTTATCGTCGTTTCCTTGCTTGCAATTTTGCGGGCCTATAGCGATACTGAGCGAAGAAGCCCGAGACAAGTTATACTTGCATCCCCAGCAATCCTTATTGGACTTTCTTCGCTCACCTATTTTTTTAAAGAGTTTCCATCCAGCCGCGAACTAGTCATTGGCGTAACAGCGATGACCTGCGTCTTCCTTCTGCTCGACCGGCTGGTGCTGCGTATGGCCGACCGTCTGCGGTGGGGTGGCAATTCCGCAACGAATCCAGCGCTGCGTCGAACGCTCGTTGTCGGAACGGATGCGGAAGCCGTTCGTATCGCGCGGCTCTTGCGCCGGTCGCAATTTATTCGCCGGTATGAAATTGCAGGATTTATCGACCGCTCGCTCGAGCGGTTTCATCAGGAGATTTTACCTGGGGTTGCCGTCGTGGGCGATATGAATATGCTGCCGAAGATCGTGCGGGAAAACCATATTGCCGAAGTCATTTTTGCGAGCGACTCGCTGCCTTATACGGAAATGCTCGGCGCTATGCAGCGGGTATCGAAAGAAAATCTTGATTCACGCGTGAACTTCAATATGGTGCCGAGCGCAAGCGACGTACTCATTGGTAAACGCAAGATCGAATTGCTTTCGGAAAATCCGGAACAATCGCTTGCGCTCATGCCGGTCGAATATAATTTACAGCGGCTTTCGCATCGCGCTGGAAAGCGCGCGCTGGACCTTGCCGTGAGCGTGGCAGCGCTGCCATTCCTGACATTCTCGTATTTCGTCCGGCCGGCGGCCCATAAACGCGATCGGCTGGAATTATGGAAACGCGTATTTCGCGGAGAGCTTACACTCGTGGGCGTCGCGGGCGCCGATGCGCGTTCGTATTTCCCGAAACCGGGTGTAACGAGCCTTGCTGCCGTGGCCGCGCCGCACAACCTGCATCTGCAGGAGCTTCGCGCCGAAGACATCGAGCAGTTCGACCGCTATTACGCGCGCAATCATTCGATTGGTATGGACTGCGAAATATTTTTGAAGTCGATCTTCTTTCACCACAACAAGAATGTGTAGTACGGGAATATATTCCGGTACTACACCGAATGAAGTATGGCTAAAACAATTTTAGAATTTGAAAAGCCGCTCGAAGAGATCGAGAATAAGTTGGAAGAAATGCGCAAGCTTTCGGAGACGGTCGAGCTGAGGCGCGAAATCGATGCACTCGAAATAAAATTCGAAGAGCTAAAACGCGAGACGTACCAAAACCTCACGCGCTGGCAGCGTGTACAGCTCGCGCGGCATCCGGAGCGCCCCTATACGCTCGACTACATCAACGCGCTCACCTCCGACTTTATCGAACTGCACGGAGACCGCTCCGTCCGCGACGATCCGGCTATTGTTGGCGGATTCGGTACGCTCCCCGAGTTTGGCAGCGTCATGTGGATTGGCCACCAAAAAGGGCGCGACACCAAGCAGAATGTGTATCGTAATTTTGGGATGCCGAATCCGGAAGGCTATCGGAAAGCATTACGGCTGATGAAGCTCGCGGAAAAATTTCGTAAGCCGGTCGTCACATTGCTCGATACGCCCGGCGCATTTCCCGGTATTGAAGCAGAAGAACGAGGACAAGCCGAAGCGATCGCGCGCAATCTGTTCGAAATGGCGAAGCTCGAAGTACCAATTGTTGTTGTCATCATCGGCGAAGGCGCATCCGGCGGCGCGCTCGGCATTGGGCTTGGGGATCGAATTCTCATGCTCGAAAACTCCTGGTACAGCGTGATCTCGCCCGAAAGTTGCTCGTCGATCCTCTGGCGTAGCTGGAATTTCAAAGAGCAGGCCGCCGAAGCGTTGAAGCTCACCGCGACCGATCTTTTTTCGCAGGGTATTATCGATCGTATCATTCCGGAACCGCTTGGCGGCGCGCATCGCTCGCCCGAAGTTATGTTTCAAACCATGAAGGATACCCTTGTGGATGAACTTTCATTGCTCCAAAGCGAATCATTCGAATATGGAAGCGCGCTTGCCCGTCGAACGGAAAAATTTGGACGCATGGGCGTCTGGCAAGAAGAAAATATGAAATATGAAGTATAAAATATGAAGGAAAAATTGGTTTTGGAATGCACTAAAATGTAATCTGAGTTCTCATATTTCATACTTCATATTTATATTTTTCCTTAACGATGCCGATTCTCACCAGCATCTTATTAGTCCTCACTGGTCTTGCGCTGATCTCGTTGGCACTTCGCGCGAGGCCGGCCAAACGCGAACGGCGGCGTTCGGATTACTCCGAGCGGAAGCTCGAACTCGCCGCGCAGATTTGCGAAGCATCGGCGCGCGATGCATTCGATGTCGAACTCGATCACACCGACGCGAGTCTTGTAACGCTCGATGCGATGATCGCAGAGGAATGGAGGGAATCATCCGATAATAACACGAACGAAAAATTGCTCGATGAACTCTATGTGCTTGGCGCCTATGTGGGCGATGTTCTCGTCCGGCACCATTCCGCAGAGTGGCACATGAAGGCAGCGTCTTTGGATAAGGGCTCGGGATTCGTACGAAAGGACCAGCCATTGTTGCCGGAGATCGCTTCGTGGCCATGTCTCTATTTCAACGATGCGAATCTTATCGCATCGCCGTTCGAGATGGTCGAACATAAGCTTCGCGAGCCGAAAACATTTCGCATCATGGAAGCCGTCGAGCGTCTACTCGCAGAAGTCGAGCGTAAAAAAAATGTGCGCGCAACGACCTGGCACAGAACAGGCGAACCTACCGCGTCATTTTCGAGTGAAGAAAGTTCTTGG
>DASZLH010000093.1:0-4900 GCA_035552495.1 Kapaibacterium sp. (SeqCode)
AATGTGCATGTTGTGAATGCCGGCGATGGCGTTCACGAGCATCCTACGCAGGCATTGCTCGACACGGCAGAACTTCGCGCGGCGTTCGGCGATCTTGCCGGAAAAAATATTGCAATCGTTGGGGATATTCTTCATTCCCGCGTAGCGCGTTCGAATGCGTGGCTCTTAAATAAGCTGGGGGCGCGGGTCACGTTCGTCGCGCCCGAAACGCTCATGCCACGAGATGCCGCCGAAGTGTTTGGAGTCCGGACGGCCAATAATTTGGATGATGTTCTTTCTTCTGCCGATGCCATTATGATGCTCCGCATCCAGTTGGAACGACAGGCCCGCGGATTTTTCCCGAGTCTTGAAGAATACCGCGCGCAGTATGGCCTGACACCCGAGCGAATGACACATTCCAAAGCGCTTATTCTCCATCCGGGTCCAATCAATCATGGCACCGAACTCGAAAGCGAAACAGCTTATGGCGAACGCTCGCTCGTGCTCGGGCAAGTCAGGCGCGGCGTCGCGGTACGGATGGCGGTGATGGAGTGGATATTTGAAACGAATGATTAGAACGATGAGAATAGAATGGCATCGAGAAGAAGAATTTTCTTCTCCGGCTCCTGTTCGTCAAGTTTATGGTCTTTTCTTCGATGAGTTCGGATATGTATTCCTTCAAAAGGAGAATGGACACTATAATTTGCCCGGCGGGAAACCGGAGAACAACGAAAGCTTTATCGAAACGCTCGAGCGAGAAACATTAGAAGAATCTCAATTAAAATTCGAGCGCCCAATGTACATTGGCCATTTATCGATTATTAATGACCCCGACTCTGACACTCAGCACTATGTGCAACTTCGTTTTGTGGCAATAATAAATCAATACCTGGAACGTGACTTTGATCCTGCTACCAATAGAATGTATGAAAGAGTGCTCTGTCCGCCACGCATGGCTAATACCCTCCTGGGCTGGGGCGAGCATGGCAATCGGCAAATAGCAGCAGCTTGTAAAGTAATGCGAGCTCACTATGGGTTGAGAGCGGCTCAAGGAACAGAGATTCGATTCATTGACCAAATATAGATACCAACTTCGTAAAAGCGGGAGTGCGTGCTTGTTAAACTCTCTTGAATTAGACTACGTTGACCTAATTAAATAAGACCATGCAAACATATCCTGTTGAAAGCATTCCCTCGCAACTTCCGCTGCTACTCAAGAAAGTAGCAGATGGGGAAGAAATACTCCTCACGGAAAAAGAGAAACCCGTGGCGAAACTTGTTCCAGCTTCGCAAGAAACATATCGTGAACGAATTCGCGCTTTGCGAGGATCATTAAAAGGAATCGACACAGATGTGGAGGCAGAGGATGATTATATAAAAGAACTCGAAGCATTACGAGGCATTGTTCCGGGCATCGATCCCATTGTGGAGCGGGATGAGGACCGCGTATGAATGTCGTTGATTCCTCGGCGTGGCTTGAGTTTTTTAGAAATGGCCCGAACCTCGATTTTTTTAGTTCTTCTATTCGAGATGTTCACAATTTGATTGTTCCTACGATCACCCTGTTTGAGGTTTATAAAAGAATGCACCAGGTTTCGGATGAAGCGACCGCTTTCCGCTGTATCCACGTAATGCGTCGAGGAAATGTTGTGCCTCTCGACAATTCTCTTGCACTCCAGTCGGCCCGCTATTCTATCGAGAAGAAACTGCCATTGGCCGATAGTATTATTTACACGACGGCAATTCTGTATAAAGCTGTTCTTTGGACGCAGGAGGCGCATTTCAAAAGGATGGCTGGTGTCGAATTTTGTGAAGCTATAAAAGTTTAGCACTATGAATATCCTTCTCCATAACGCTCGCCTCATCGACCCCTCGCTGAAATTGGACGAGTCCGGTCTCGATCTCGAAATTCGAGATGGAAATATTACGAAAATCGGAAAGGGCCTTGCGTCCGATGCAGAGGTACGCGATCTGCAAGGGGCGGTCGTCGCGCCGGGTTTCTTCGACATGCACGTTCACCTGCGCGAGCCGGGACAGGAATATAAAGAGACGATTGAAACAGGTCTGAATGCCGCGATGGCGGGAGGATTTACCGGGGTCTGTTGTATGCCGAATACCGAGCCGCCGATTTCCGATCCGTTCGTTGTCAGTTATATCAAAGAAAAATCGAAAGGCCATCTCGTCGATCTCGCGATTTGCGGCACGATGACGAAAGCGCGCAAAGGCGAAGAGCTTGCTCCGATGGACGGGCTTGCAAAAGCTGGAGTGCGAATGATTTCCGACGACGGAAGCGCGCTGCGCAGCGCAGAAATGATGCGCCGCGTCTTCGAATATGCGAAGATGTTCGACCTGCTCGTCACGCAGCATTGCGAGGAGCACACCATGACGAGCGGTGCGGCAATCAATGAAGGACGTGTTTCGACGAAGCTCGGACTTCCGGGATGGCCTTCCGTCGCTGAAGATATTATCGTTGCGCGCGATATTCTGCTCGCGGAGGATGTGGGCGGCGTGCGCTACCATGCTGCGCACGTCAGCACGAAAAATTCCGTGAGGTTGGTGCGCGAAGCGAAAGCGCGCGGCATCGCTGTTTCGTGCGAAGTAACACCACATCATTTTATGCTGACCGATGAAGCGGTCGAACGGTACGGCACGCTCGCGAAAATGAATCCACCGCTCCGAACCCAGGCAGATATCGATGCAATTATCGAAGGTTTGCGCGATGGCACGATCGACTGCATCGCGACGGACCACGCGCCACATGCCAGTCACGAAAAAGAGACCGATATGGTCAGTGCGGCGTTTGGGATCATTGGACTCGAAACAGCAATTCCCATCGGGCTTTCACAACTCGTTGCGCCGAAATGGTTGACGCTCTCGCAATTTATAGAAAAGTCTTCGGTCAATCCAAGGAATCTCCTGAATTTTCCACCAATATCTATTAAAGAAGGCGAACGAGCCAATCTCACGATTTTTGACCCTAAAAAAAAATGGCGTTTCGAAGCGTCAAATATTCAATCGAAATCGCACAACACACCATTTATCGGCACCGAGTTTACCGGCACAGTTCTTGGCTCCATTAATAACGATCAGTGTTATTGGAACGCGCATGATTAAATCGTGCGTGTAACACAGAGAGAATCGGCTTCGATATTCTCGTGTTTATCGTTCGATATGCTTTCACGGCTCTCGACTATATTGCTCTTGTTGGTATCGCTTGGATTTTCCAGTCCGGCAGTAATAAATTCCGGCACGCTCCGCGATCAAATTCATAAACTGGCCGATGCGCTGAACCGGCGCGACCTCGCAGCGATTCGAACGCAGATCAGCCCGTCGAGGATTTTTGTCGAAATTGCAGATCGGCCTGGCGCTTATCTTACCAGCAGTCAGACGTTGGTCGTGATGGAGTCATTTATTCGAACGCGGACTTCGATCAGTTCGGCGTTTGATTTTGTGAACGACGACGGATTCGA
This sequence comes from Kapaibacterium sp. (SeqCode), assembly GCA_035552495.1. Lineage (GTDB taxonomy): Bacteria > Bacteroidota > Ignavibacteria > Palsa-1295 > Palsa-1295 > PALSA-1295. The sequence continues at coordinate 3,450 of DASZLH010000093.1, forward strand.
GGGAAGTGCTTCCGGCACGCTTGCCGCTCGAAAGGATGGGAGGCCTGTCAGTTATAAACTGAACTTTGGATTCACAAAAGACTCGAATGGGAATTGGCTTCTGACAAAGATCACTATGAAGTAGCCATTTTTGTTTCTATTAGAATGACTCACTTAAATGACGTTAATTTGGGAAAAATTGAAGTAGATAGCGCAACAAATCGTCTTTTTAAGTGTTATACCAATATCAGATTGATCTTTTGTGTGAGAATATTAAAAAACAAGTCAATTTGGCATATCTTTTGATTAAGAGTAATTAAGAAATTGAGTTTGTCTGGAATATTGAACACGGAATTCGCAGATTTCTTCAAAAATAATCTCAAAATTAACTGAAACAACCGTAAAAACGAAGCGTAAAGGTTTTTAGAAACAAAGTAGTTAGTTTTCTAATGAAGCGTTAAAAAAGTTTAGCCGGGGATATTAGGGACAACCTCGGCTATGAAGACACAACACAACTCAATCAGACCTCGGGTAACTCTCACCACCCGGGGTTTTTTATTGTGCTTAATTCGAGACCGAACAGGCTGCGCAAGAGCAACGTAGGAAAAGAGACCATCAATTTACAAAATAATTAGTCGAAAGTCAAGCCCCGTTTTCATTTTTCATCATTAATTTTGGTTGATACCTTAATTTTGTGGGAATACCTTAATTTTTGCCGGGACCATAGATGAGACTCCTCACGCCGGAAGGCTGTATATTTGTAGCGACGGTATTACCTGTTAAAAAATGTCACACACGGATTTTACCCGATGAAGTACGCAAACTCGATACTCGATTTTATTGGCAACACTCCGCTTCTTAAGCTAAGCAAAGTCCACCCGAAAAATATTAAATCGACGGTCCTCGTCAAATTAGAAGAATTCAATCCTGGCGGGTCCGTTAAGGACCGAATCGGTATCCGAATGATCGAGGACGCCGAGCGAGCCGGACGTCTCAAACCGGGAGGAACGCTCGTCGAGCCTACCAGCGGAAATACCGGCATCGGGATCATGCTCGCAGCTTCACAAAAAGGCTACAAATGCGTGTTTGTGATGACCGACAAGGCATCCATTGAGCGCGTGCGCTATCTCAAAGCGATGGGTGCGGAGATCGTGGTGGTTTCGAGCGCGGCCAAGCCAAGTTCTCCCGATTATTATTATAATACGGCCGTTCGCCTTTCGCAGGAAATTCCCGGAGCGATCATGCTCAATCAATATGATAATCCGGTCAATCCCGAAGCGCACTATACCACCACGGGCCCCGAAATTTGGAGTGATACCGAAGGCGAGATCACGCATTTTATCGCGGGCATGGGGACCGGCGGTACGATCTCCGGTACGGCAAAATTCCTAAAGGAAAAGAACCGAAAGATTCAAGTCATTGGCGCCGACCCCGCGGGATCATCCATTAAAACATATTTCGAGACCGACCGG
>DASZLH010000094.1:0-12908 GCA_035552495.1 Kapaibacterium sp. (SeqCode)
AAGAGCGAGCTAAAAAGCTCGCTCTTTCAATAATTTCGTAATAGTTTTATGCTTCGCGCTTCGGAATTTCGGGAGTGGCTGGCGTCTCTGGCGGCGCATCGCTAAGTGCTCCGCGCGCTTGTGTTTCTGGAGGGACTGGCAGCGGCGTAGCGATAGGCTCCGTTGGATTGGCAGTAAATTTGGCGGGGAGATTTAACTCGGCATGCAGCGGCTCTGCGGCTTCGCGGAGTTTTGCTTCGAAGCCGGATTTGGCTTCGGTCAGCGCTTCGAGCGGCTCTTTCATCGCCGTCTTGACCTGCGATTCGAGTCCTTCCTTCGCTTCGTTGAATTTACGGAGGCCTTTACCTAAACTGGCGGCAAGCTCTGGGATCTTCTTCGGACCGAAGAAGATAAGGATCACGAGCAAAATAAGGAGGATTTCGCCTCCACCGATATTTTCGAACATAGTCTCTTTGTCTGAACTTTGATTCTTCTAATCTTATTGATTACAATTGATTGAAACACATCGTGTTCCAATCAATTGAATCACAGGAATCAGAGTTCAGAAATTTTACGCGTTAGTCTTCGGCGCTTCGGGGGCTTTCTCGGCTGGGGTATCGCTTCCAGCCTGCGATGCGCGCTTGAATTCATTGATACCTTTGCCCAGGCCGTGCATTAGCTCCGGGATTTTCTTGCCACCAAACAGGATCATAATAATGACCACGATGATCAGCAGTTCGAACGGGCCTAAATTGCGAAACATTAGCTCTCTCCTATATTAAAATGATACTATTTGCCGGGGAAGTACGCCGGACACTTGTATAACGCTACGAACTGGAAAGTATAACAGAAGGTTCGTGAACGGATGGTCACAGTTAGCACAACCGTTCTCGGCTGTTAAAGCACAACCGTTCTCGGCTGTTAAAGCACAGCCGTTCTCGACTGTGTTAAAAGACAGTAGCACAGCCGTTCTCGGCTGTGAGGTGGACTTTTAGTCCACCTTCTCTATTTTTTATTTCCCTGTATCCAAAAATCGCCTTTCTTACTATAGCGGTATGCTTTCACTTTATGCGGTCTCGGAATTGCGCGGAGCGCGCCGAGCACGATAACCACCCCAGCGAGAGCGAGCAATGCGAGAAGCGCGAGTTGAAGTATGAGTCCTACGTCCATGTATGGTGCTAACGTGCTAACGTGCCAACGTGCTAACGGCCTGTTCGTGAAAATGATTGGAAATGTTTTGAATATTATTTCGAAGGCTTTGAAACACTTTGAGTCCATCGGCGCTGCCGAGCATGGATTCGCAGGCGCGTTCGGGATGCGGCATCAGTCCCAGTACGTTGCCTTCTTTATTGATAATGCCCGCAATATTATTCCGCGATCCGTTGGGGTTCGCAGCCAGTGATACTGAGCCATCGCGGTCCGCATATCGAAAGACCACCCGATCGTTCGCTTCGAGATCGGCAAGGACTTCCTCCGTTGCAATGTAATTGCCTTCGCCGTGCGCGATCGGAATGCGAATGATTTCGTCCTGTTCGTATTCGGATGTAAATCGCGTATCGCTCTGCTCGACTTTCAGATAAATTTCCTTGCAGATAAACTTTAGCGATTCATTACGAATGAGTACGCCCGGCAAAAGCCCGCTCTCGCAGAGTACCTGAAATCCATTACAAATGCCGAGCACGGTGCCGCCCTCGTTGGCGTAGCGGATCACGTCCTTCATCACCGGAGAGAACCGCGCGATGGCGCCCGTCCGAAGATAATCGCCGTACGAAAATCCGCCAGGAAGAATCACGAGATCGACCTCGCGTCCGATGGACGCCTCTTTATGCCACACGAATTCTGTATCCGGCTCGCCCAGCACGTTTTTCACGGCATGCATCGCATCGTGATCGCAATTCGAACCGGGAAAAACGATTACTTTTGTTTTCACGGATTATGCAACAAGTGATTTCGAGAGCGCCGGCTCCTCGGTTACCTCGATAATCGAGAATGTTTCCATGATCGGATTGGCAAGCAGCTTCTCGCTGGCTTGCGATGCAACGGCGGTCGCATCTTCGGGCGTGGCTGCATCGACAGTCAGGCGAATAAGTTTGCCGACGCGTGTATTCTCGATCTGCCGGAATCCCAGCGACCCAAGCGCATGTTCGATGGCCTTGCCCTGTGGGTCGAGTATTGCCTCCTTACGCTCGATAGCTATATAGACGAAGTATTTCATAATTAGAACTGGGATTATACAGATTTAAGGGATTAGGCGGATTGATTCTGTAGAATATCACAAGGAATAAATAGATTTCTGATTGGTGCATCCAGTATGCTCCGCACTGCTGTCGCTTATCGATAGTAATCCAGAAAATCCATCTAATCCGCGTAATCCAGGTTCAGGTTCATATTCCAAACGTCGATTTTTCCTCCTGTTCGATGGCTTCCTGATCGAGCAGCGCTGCTGCGCGGCGCTCGCGGAAGAAACGGGTCAGCCGCCCATAGAGCGAGCGCACGATACCGAACAGCACGAATATAACAAAGAGCGGGAAGATCGCGCTCCCTCGCGAGGCAATTACGAGAATAATGCCTGCAAAGTAAATCCCAAACTTGAAGGGGTGCGCCATGATCTGCCGCTTCGATGGCTTCGGCACTGTATCGTATTTCACCGTACTCACATTCATGAGCGAAGCGCCGATCACCACGACAAACATCCACGGGTCGCTTAGCTGCTCGGCCGTCGGCAATGCGAGATGATGATATATAACATACGAGATAATAAGAATGGCCGACGAAGGGATCGGCAACCCGCGAAAATAATCTTTGTCGAATCCGACGAGCTGCACGTTAAACCGCGCAAGCCGGATCGCGCCGCAAATGACAGGCAGCGCGGCAAGCAGAAGTCCCGGACCGGGAAATTGGTAGAAGAATAATTTATAGACGATCGCGCTCGGCGCGACGCCAAACGTTACAACATCGGCAAGTGAATCGAGCTCGACTCCGAACTCGCTGCTCGATTTCGTGAGCCGCGCCATCATGCCGTCCAGCATATCGAAAATACCGCCCAGCACGACGAACCATCCTGCCGCAACGAAATTATTATCGACCATCGCCGTCTTGATCGCGACGAACCCTGAGAACAGGTTCATCACCGTAAAAAGGCTCGGAATGATGGACCGAACTTGTTTTCTCATGAGAGGACGCGCTGGTATTCGTTCGGCATGATATTATGGAAATTCGGCCAGGACCGTCTCGCCCGAGCGAACCACGTCCCCCATTTTTACGAAGACCTGCGTCGAGAGGGGCAAATAAATATCGACGCGAGAGCCAAATTTTATCATACCGAACCGCTGACCCGAGTGCAGCGTATCGCCAACTTTTACAGGACACACAATTCTACGTGCAATATATCCCGCCACTTGCGCGAAGAGAACTTTGTATCCGAGCGGCGTTTCGATTCCGATGATCGCGCGCTCGTTGCGGTGCGACGATTCGGAATCGCTCGCGACGATAAATTCGCCTTTTACATACCGAAAGTATTTTACGATGCCCGTCATCGGTGATCGATTCACATGCACATCGAGCGGCGACATAAAGATCGAGATCAGCGTTGCGCGGCCATCCAGGAATTCGGGCTCGTCTGTTTCTTTTACGACTACGACTTTTCCATCGGCCGGACACACGACCAGTTTCTCCATCGGCCTGCCCGCTTCCTGAACGGTCCGTTCGGGATCGCGAAAAAAATTGAGCGAGAAAATAACGACGAACAACGCCACCGCAATCAGCGACCAGCGCAGCCACTGCTCATCCGACCACAGTGCCAGCCCGATGAGTACGACTGCAATAATCAGGACCGCCCAAAGGACGTCAGTACCGTAGCGTGTCAATGTTTAATTACGAATTACGAATTACGAATTGCGATTAATCGAGCAGTTTGCGCTTCATTGTTTTCTGAATTGCTCCGAGAATTTTTAATAATTCCTCGCAATCGGTGAGCATCGAATCAGCCATGTGACTCGTAATATAGCCTGTATCGCGTAAAAGTCGGAGCCAATAGTGTGTTTCTCTCGCCTCTCTATAAGAAATATTTGCTTTGGCAAGAAAATCTTTCGTAGAACTGGCGCCTACGAATTCTTCAGCATTTGCACCTATTGAAGTACCGGAGCGGAGCACCTGATCTTTGAGAACAAATGCTTTTTTTGATTGTAAATAATCGCTTAGTCCAACAATACGAATTGCGAATAAATAACTCTTTTCAAGAATGACATTCTCTTTCATTGCTTATCTATAAAATTTCGATGCTAACAAGGTAGAAAATTCGTAATTCGTAATTCGTAATTCGTAATTCGTAATTATTACGCTGGTTCTGTTACTCTTCGGAGCACTTCGGCGTAGGCTTCTTCGACGCCGCCCAAATCCTGGCGGAAGCGGTCTTTGTCAAGCTTCTGTCGGGTGATGGCATCCCAGAAGCGGCAGGTATCCGGCGAAATTTCATCGCCGAGTAAAATCTCTCCCTTATGCCGGCCAAACTCGAGCTTGAAATCGACAAGCAGGATATTTCGGTCGCGGAAAAAGTTTTTCAGTATGTCGTTAACTTTAAGCGCCGCATGACGAATGAAGTCGATCTCGTCTTCGGTCGCAAGCTCGAGCGCGAGCGCGTGGCTGTCGTTGATAAGCGGATCGCCGAGCTCGTCCTTCTTATAGGAAAATTCGAATGTAGGTTGTTTAAATTCCATGCCTTCTTTGGCTGCGTAACGCTTGACGAACGATCCGGCCGCGAGATTACGAACGATCACTTCGAGCGGCACGATCTCGAGCTTACGGATCAGCATGTCGATCGGCGAAAGCTGCTCGATAAAGTGCGTGCGAATGCCCTTGGCTTCGAGCATCGGAAACAGCGAGCTCGACATCGCATTATTCACTTCGCCTTTATGCGCCCAGCTCCCGCGCTTTTCGCCGTTGAAGGCCGTCGCATCGTCTTTAAATTCCTGAATGACGGTATCGTTCGATCCGCGTACGGAGTACAGTTTCTTTGCTTTGCCTTCGTACAGTAGTTTATCTTTTTCGACGCTCATAATAATAGTTAGGATGAGTAACGAGGGATGAGTAACAAGGATGAATAAAAAAACTTTAGCAGGCCTTTATAACGAATGGAATGGCAGTCTCGTTACTCGATACTCGACACTCGTTACTCGTTACTGAAAGAGTCCGAGGAATAATCCGAGACTTGCGATAAAGCCCGAGCCATTGATCGATCCGAGCGGGGATGTATCGCCCAACCCGACGCTGCGATCGACTGTCCACGTCCCCATCGAAGTACCCTGATAACCGGCTGTCAGACGAAACATGAGATACCCAAGCGGCGCATATTCGAACTGAAGCTGCGGCATGTAGAGAAAGAAATGCGATGTATAGGTGTGCGTGATGTAGGGTGAATTATGATTGAACTCGTTCACATCGAAAGAAATACGATTCGCCGCCTGCTGTAAGTAGAGATTGACCGAACCGTATCCAAGCGCAATACCCGGCACGATATGAAAGCGTCCGGTGCGGAGCGGCAGCACATAGTCGATCGTCAGCGCGCCATAGCCGATCTCATAATCGACAAGGCGTCCGACCGTGTTGACGGAATCGATAACTGCCGTCCCGCAGCCGCAATCGCTCGACCCACTCATACCCATTCCTCCGAGCCTGAGATTTTTGACCCACGGAATTGTAATGAAGCCCTGACCGCCGATCATCCAGACGTGTTCGGAGATATTCTGTCCGACGAACGGTTGTACGACATTCGCGTTGAACGACGTGAAATTCGGCTTGAAATATGCGCCGATCGCGCCGCCACCGACTGAAAAAAACGATGGCGACGTTTTTTCTTCCGTGTAAATGTCCTCGTCATTCCAGTGGGTCGTATCCTGCTGAATCTGCGCGTGTGCAGTACGACCGAGTGAGATAAACGCAAAAAGAAATAGCGCGATTGTAAGAAAATTGGAACGTCTGGTGAGATTCATAACGTAGTGGTTGGATTATTAGCCGACAAATTTACGAAGATTATGCGCCCGACTCATAGCATAGTGGATAACAATGAAATGCCCGAAACGAAATCCAGCGGAAATCAAGGTGTTCCGGGCTCGATTGGACCCGTGTCCGACTCATCCATTACCAAACGCCTTGCCAAACCGGAACGTGGCGACCGGCTTGAGCTGACGACGAATTCGTTCGCATTTGAAGGCAAAGCGGTAGGCCGCCGCGAGGATGGATACGTTATCTTTGTCGATGGCGCGCTTTCGGATGAGCGGGTAATCGTCGAAATCGTCAAGGCAAAAGGTAGTTTCGCGGAAGCGAAGCTGGTCGAAATTCTCGATCCTTCACCCGAGCGCCGAGCGCCGCTCTGTCCCTATTTTGGTATTTGCGGTGGCTGTGCGCTGCAACACATGAGCTACGAGCGCCAGCTCTTCTGGAAAAAAAATCAGGTACGCGATCTATTTCAGCGTATCGGTAAAATTCCGGAGCCTCCACTGCGCAATGTGCTGGGCGCGGAGCACGAATATCATTATCGCAACAAAATGGAATTCTCTTTTTCGGAGGAGCGCTGGCTCTCCGAAGAAGAGATCGCAAGCGATTCGCGCTTCGACCGTTTTGCGCTTGGGCTTCACGTCCGCAACCGCTACGATCGCGTGATCGATGCCAAAGTCTGCTTTCTACCTAAACCGGTCGTTACCGATATTCTAAATTTTACGCGGACGTTCGCGCGCGAGCATCATCTTGGCGTCTATTCACCAGATGACTCTGCTCAAGGACTCCTCCGTTTCCTCGTCGTTAAAACGAGTCATGCAACAGGCGAGATCATGATCAATCTCGTCACGAGCCGCGAAGAGCCAGACATACTACAGGAATATACGCGCGAGTTGCTGGCGACGGTGCCCTCTATTTCGACTGTTATCAATACTATAAACTCAAAACGCGCGCAAGTTGCTACCGGGGAATCGGAAAAAGTTTATTACGGCAATGGGACAATCCGCGATAAAATCGGCAATGCATTTTTCCAAATTTCAGCCAATAGTTTTTTTCAGGCGAATACACCTCAGGCCGAACGGCTCTATGAGGTAGCCGCCGATTTTGCCGAGCTAAATTCCAATGACACACTATGGGATTTGTATTGCGGCACAGGCACCATCTCGCTTTTCGCAGCGGGCCGGGTGAAGCAGGTGCTCGGTATCGAACTAGTAGAATCGGCGATCGCCGATGCGCGCTTCAATGCAGAATCGAATGGGATTTCGAATGTACAGTTTATTTCGAGCGATCTCCGCAAAGCATTAAAAGATCCCCCTCCTTTTGATGGAGGGGGCAGGGGGTGGTCGCCTCCGACCGTGATGATCATCGATCCCCCGCGCAGCGGAATGCACGCGGACGTGATCCGTGAAGTGCTCAAGCTCGCGCCGGAGCGCATCGCCTACATTAGCTGCAACCCCGCGACGCAAGCTCGCGACATCGAGTTGCTGGCTGAGGGTTATGATCTACTCGATCTCCAACCGGTCGATATGTTTCCGCAGACCTATCACATCGAGTGCGTCGCAAAACTGCGACGCAGGCAAGCTTAGAGACGTCGAAGCTATTTACGCGGCCAGATAAATCTACGATAGTTCGATTTGTGCCGGACCTTGAAAAGCGGCGTGGAAGATTGCAGATGATTTATATACCAACTGGCCTTTCCGCACGGTTTGCCAAAAGGATACCTCTTTATAACTGAATCGCCCTGTTACATGCCTGGACTGAAGTTGAAATGCGACCAGGACCACTCCCATGAAAGGGGACATTAAGTCTCCATACATTAAACCAAAGAACGACGCAACATGATAGATAATAAGAAGGTGAATGCAAAACTGCCCATAAAAGAAATCTTCTTCGGATTTGCGGAGCCTGTAATTAATCAATGCCACTTTCCACAGTCGTGCAAACAACCACACAAAAGCAATGGCACCAAAAATACCGGCTCGCAGCGGCCAGTATAAGTACGCATTATGCGTACCGAGCGTGGTATAGACGGACGACACTGGCATGCGATAATAGGTCTTCCAAGTTACTCCAACCGGCACGCCAAACCAAGGGTGGTGCGCGATATTTTGAAGCACATTCGGTAGCTCCATTAACCGAATATAGGCAGAGCCTTCGTCCTGCGGATCGACAATTCCGGAAAATCGTGCCAGAACCGATAAGGGGTCAGTAATTATTGTAAAAAAGACCAACCCCAATAATACACACGATACCACCTTTAAATGGCGTCGCCGCATCGATTTTGGAAGTGTAATAAACATCGCAGCGGCCGCGCACAGCGATGCCACCACAAAGGTCCGCCGATAACTCATGATAAGCGTGAGGCCCAGCAATGGAATGGACCATAGCACCGTTCGTTTCATTTTTCGCAATCGCTCCCCATGATACTGAAAGAAGAGCATGACGGCGACGACGCCGATTCCTAAGAGGTATCCATCTCGCCAGAGTTCGACTACCCCCCATAGCCGCTTTTTATCGGTCGAAAAAAAGTAGATCCAAACGCCCTCAAACGATTTGGAAATAAATGCAAATAATATGAGTTTGAATAAGATCTCGCGGTCTTTCTCATCACGAAATGCATTGCTCACCAAAAAAAATGCAAAAGGTAATTCGAATACCTCATGCGCTTCCAAGACCGGCGCAAATTTTTGGTTCATATAAGAACCGCGCACCCATGAAATAAAAAATGCAATAGCAATCAGTAACAACGGACCAGAAAAATACGAACGCCGAACGGTAAAATCCTTCGAAATCGTATCTTCGCATAATGTCAGCAGGCCCACCATCATCGCGGCTATTTCCGACATGGCGAGTCCCGGCACATTAAAAATTTCTCCCAACTGCAAAATAGACCCATGAACCATAGTGTCCTGGGTGAGCATCAGCCAACAGAAAAAATATTTGAGCGTCCGAATCGAGAAGAACAATCTCTGTTCCCGATCGATCGGACGGTAAATGAGGCTTGTACTCATACTGCCTCCGCTTCGGAAACAATGAGAGAAATTGGACCCCGGCGCATACGCTCCATCTTCCAAGAGGAAAGAAACGACCGCAATGCAGCGTAGGACACGGAGAGCACGGCACCCAGAGTAAAACCAAGCGGAATCATCGGAGCCCTCTTCGGCGAGGACTTATGGTCCGGCACTTTTGCCGAGTCTAACAGTATGACGAGCGTTCGTTGGCGTTCCTGATTGATCCGTTGCTGCTCGACTTCCTGCCGAAGGTACGACACGATCGGTTCGAGCGATTTCTTGCTCCGTAATATTTCAGCATATTCTTTACTGAGTTCTGGAAGATCGATTAGGCTGGGCCCAATACGCGCTTCGGTAATATACGAATTAGCGGCTTGTTCGGCTTGATTGGCCATCATCTCCGCTGTTTGAGTGCCGGGATTCTGTTCGGAAAAATCCATGCGCAATAAATTGGCGGCAATCTCACTCGAATCGTGTAACGCCTGCAATCGGGATACTTGTTCGATTGCAGCAGTTGTCTGTTCTTTTAAGGCTACAGCCCCATGAGCCGATTCGAATTGTGCCTGTTCCGCATCGATGGAATCCAATTCCGTTTTGCGCGCGAGATAATCGGAATCGGCATACCTGTATTGGAGCCGTGCGTTCGATTGAAAGTCCGAAGAAAAGATGCTGTCCATATTATGGACAGCAAGATTAAGCAAATACGCCGAGAGCGTTTGCGCTTCCGCTTTTTCTTTCGGGTTCGAAAACCATCCAGTCGATACAGTCGCAGCAATACTTACTTTCGATATGAATGGATAGACGACAAAGGCATCGTGGATCGCATCCATCATATTTTCATCTTCGTCCGTATGCGCACGATAATATCGGCCGATTGCGCTATCGCGCGCAAGCATCGTAGCCATCGTGCGCGATTCGAGAATATTTTGGAGCAGGTCGATTGATGGATTCTCCGATTCCTTCATAATCTTGAGAGCGCCCGCCGCGTCCTGGGCAGCCAATAAGCCAGCCGAGGAAGCGCGATCCGGAGGAAGAATGAGCGATTCTGCAGTGAAGGAGCAGGGGACGAAATACGTCGCAAGAAGAAGTAGAAACGTCGATAAAAAAAATGTAAGGAGAACGCCCCATTTATATCGGGCTAACAGGACAAAATAGTCCATTATATGCGGATCGGGCGGCAAATCCGGAACATGGGTTTCCGGGCCGGAGGGAGTTACGGGAGGTATTTCTTCCATTTCCAACGATGAATCGCCTATCTGTATCTTAATTTTTAAGCATATATAGACTCAGGGCGTTCCATATCTATGGGGGAATAATCAATACCTTTGTAGCACCGGAAATATATTTCCGGTGCTACATCCACCACAATTGAGGTTAAGCCGCAACAGCGCTCTTGCCTTTGGCCGCTTCGACGATCTGCTCCTGAATCGACCGCGGAGCTTCCTCGTAACGCGAGAACTGCATCGAATAGATCGCGCGGCCCTGCGACATCGAGCGCAGCGTTGTCGCATATCCGAACATTTCCGAAAGCGGAACAGACGCTTTGATGACCTGCGCATCGGAACGCGCGACCATACCTTCGATCTTACCGCGACGCGACGAGAGATCGCCCATGACATCACCCATATAATCCTCTGGCGTGATGACTTCGACGTCCATGATCGGTTCGAGGATCACCGGGCTTGCCTTGCGCGCGCCTTCTTTGAAAGCCATCGAACCGGCGATCTTAAATGCCATTTCGTTCGAATCGACTTCGTGATACGACCCATCGAAGAGACGCACCTTGATGTCCTCGACCGGATATCCGGCGAGGATACCATTCTTCATCGCTTCCACGATACCCGCCGATACAGGCGCAATATATTCCTTCGGAATAGAACCACCGATAATCGCATTCTCGAATTCATAGCCTTTGCCGGGCAGATTCGGTTCGAGATCGATATAGACATGCCCGAACTGGCCACGTCCACCCGACTGACGCACGAACTTCCCTTCCTGGGTGACCTTCTTGCGAATCGTCTCTTTGTATGCGACTTGTGGTTTGCCGACATTCGCCTCTACACGAAACTCTCGCTTCATGCGATCGACCAGAATTTCCAGATGCAGTTCACCCATACCGGAGAGAATGATCTGCCCGGTCTCTTCATCGGTCTTGACCCGGAAAGTCGGGTCTTCGTCCGCAAGCTTTTGCAATGCTTCGGACATTTTCTCGGAATCAGCCTTTGTCTTCGGCTCGACGGCCAAAGAAATAACCGGCTCGGGAAATGTCATCTTTTCGAGCACGATCGGATCACCTTCATCGCAGAGCGTATCGCCCGTGCGTGTTTGCTTGAGGCCCACGGCCGCGCAAATGTCGCCGGTATATGCTTCTTCAATATCTTCGCGATGATTCGCGTGCATTCGCAGAATGCGACCGATGCGCTCCTTGCGGCCGCTGACCGAATTGAGTACATACGAACCCGCTTTCAGCGTACCCGAATAGACACGGAAAAACGTGAGTTTGCCGACGTAGGGGTCGGTCATGATCTTAAAAGCGATCGCAGCGAATTTCTCTTTATCGAGCGGCTCGCGTTTGATATGGTCCGTCAAATTAAGATGGTGTCCTTCAATTGCACCAACATCGACAGGACTTGGAAGATAATCGACGACCGCATCCAGCAGATTCTGGACGCCCTTGTTCTTGAAGGCCGAACCGCACAGGACCGGAATGATTTTCGACTCCGTCACCGCGACGCGCAGCACGCGCATGACTTCCTCGGTCGTAATTTCTTCGCCTTCGAGATATTTCAGAAGCAGCGTATCATCGACCTCTGCGACCGATTCAAACAGCCGGGTCCGCCATTCTTTGGCGTGTTCCTTAAGATTCTCCGGGATGTCAACGTCTTCCCAGGTCGTGCCGAGCGTGCTCTCATTGAACATGCGCGCTTTATTCGTGACCAGATCGATGACGCCTGCAAAAAGCTCCCCTTCGCCGATTGGGAGATTGATCGGAATCGGATTCGCGCCTAAGCGCTCCCGAATCATCGAGATCACATTGAAAAAGTCCGCGCCGGTACGGTCCATCTTATTGACGAACGCGATGCGAGGCACTTCGTACTTATTCGCTTGGCGCCACACCGTCTCCGACTGCGGCTCGACGCCACCGACCGCGCAAAACAGCGCGACCGCGCCATCCAATACGCGAAGGCTGCGCTCGACTTCCACCGTGAAATCCACGTGGCCGGGCGTATCGATAATATTCACCTGCGTATCGCGCCACACGCACGCCGTCGCGGCAGACGTGATCGTGATGCCGCGCTCTTTCTCCTGCTCCATCCAGTCCATAGTGGCGCCGCCTTCATGGACTTCACCCATGCGGTGTACGACTCCCGTGTAGAAAAGTATGCGCTCCGTCGTCGTCGTTTTTCCGGCGTCGATGTGCGCCATGATTCCGATGTTACGTGTGCGCTCTAATGGATACTTGCGTGGCATGTTCTTACTGCGTTCCTAATTGATGTAGGACAGGCTTCAGCCTGTCAAAAAACCGGCGGCGACAGGCTGAAGCCTGTCCTACAATTTACCGCGCGCAATTAACCAGAAGCTACTCCGCTTAGTTCATAAACTCTTTGTTCATGAGGAAATTTTGGTCTTTAATGGCAAGATGACCTTGAAATTATCTCAATGTTGCAGCATCAATTAGCACACCGATGTCCGCCATTGAGTCTGCCAAAAAGTCAGGCCGAGCGTTCATCAATTCTTCCTCAGATCCATATCCCCAAAGGACGCCAATTGTCTGCGTCCCGTTCGCGCGTCCGCCAACTATGTCCTGGGCGCGATCGCCGATCATCCACACTCGGGAAGACTCAAGCTTCTCAATATCCAGAATATGCGTAATGAGGGAGCCTTTGTTAGCCCTCTCGCCATTTAATTCCGAACCATTGATATTCT
>DASZLH010000095.1:0-4182 GCA_035552495.1 Kapaibacterium sp. (SeqCode)
TTCGTGTACTCCCACGATTCGCTGGGACTTCCCTTTCGGTTCAATCTCAACCGGATCGATGATATGCTGAATTTGCTCCGATAAATTTATACTGGATTAGCATGGATGACAATGCGCGTGATTTCGGGAAATCGCTTGCGCAGTTCTTCCTCGACATTCGTTACGATATCGTGTGCATCGGAGAGGGAAAACTCCGATGACAAATCGAGCGTTAGTACAAGTTTTAAATTGCGCTCGCGTTCCACCCGGAATAAATGGATCTCTCGAACGTTTTTGACTGCACGATTCGCGGCCTTTGCATAAAACGCGACATCGTGCAAAAACGTATCGCGTTCTGGGCCAATGTCTTCGACGCGTGGCAAGCGTTTATCCGACCGCTCTTCTTCAAGATGTGCGAAGATGGGCCCGATCATGGGCAGTTCGCGACGAATGTGTTCCTGAATCTGTTGCGACACACGCTCTGCTTCAACAAGCGCCGTTCCTGGACGAAATTCCAGATGATAATCGAGCGCGATTTTTCCATCGGATGTCTCGGATAGTTCGACGTTGTGCGGCATCAGTCCGAATTCCGCGGCAATAACTTTTAACGTTTCGAACGGTGATTCGACCGGCGTCCGCACAGGGCGCCAATGGACGGTCACGTCCGCATTTGGAAAGGCTGCAACGATCGAGCGCTCGACATCGGCAATAATCCGTTCGATCGCCGCGAAGGGGAGCACGCGATCGATGGTAACGCTTGCTTCGACAAAGAGCGATGGGCCAGCCTGCCGAATTCGAAGCCGGGGTACTGTTTCAATTCCAGTCGTTTGCTGGACGATTCGTTTTAATACTTCATAGTCTTTTGTAGAAGAAAAACGATCGGTCAATCCATCGATCGCGCGTTTGCTCAGGCGAACGCTCAGAAGTGCTACGAAGACTGCCAATACGAGCGCAGACCAATCGTCCGCATTACGTATGCCGGCGTACTTTACGAGTGCAAGGCCGATCAATGCAACCACGGCACTCAGTATATCGGTGTAGAAATTAAGCGCGCTCGCTTCGAGTGCGTGGGAATGATGCGTAGCACCAGCGCGGCGCAACAACCGCGCACGCCATAGATCCAGCGCGATCGAAACAAAAAGCACCGCAAAACTCCAGGTATTGACTTCGATCGCACGCGGCGAAGGACTCGTCAGGTGCGAAATGGCAGACGTCGCAATCCACGCGGTTATGCCGAGAAGAAGTAACCCTTGCAGGAGTGCAGACAGACTTTCAAATTTTCCGTGACCATAAGGATGGTCTTCATCCGGAGGAATAGAACTGACGCGGACCGCCAGCAGTGTAATAATAACTGCGACGAGATCGAAACCGGAATCGGCAGCCTGCGAAAGAATAGCGAGCGACCCGGTACTTAACCCAATAACTAATTTCGCCGCTATTAGAAATAGCGTAACAAATACAGAAGCCCATGCGACCTGTAGTTTATCGATCGGGACAAGGACATCTGTTTTTCGGTATGGAGAGAGATTACTCACGGCAAGAATGAACTTGTCTGAACCTTGATTTTAGGAGATTTCAGAGATTGACACGATTGAATTTCAAGTATCTACTTCGTCTTTAATAATCTCCTAAAATCAAGGTTCAGACAAATCATATTTCATATTTGCTTTCTGGTGCCCGAGGCGAGACTCGAACTCGCACAGCCTCACGACTACTGCGCCCTGAACACAGCGTGTCTACCAATTTCACCACTCGGGCCGATTCTATTGGGGACGGTCTAACAGCTACCGCCCGATGGGTGTTCCGTGCGTGCGGTCTGAAACATTCTACGCTACACGCTCGGAGCGTTTACGCTATTCATCGCTTTTAATATGCCCTGTTCTACGATGGACATACAGGCATCGGAAGCTTTTTCGATCATTTGGGTAACGAGTTCGATCTCGCCTGTTTTGAACTTGGAGAGGACATATTTTACTTGCTCGCCTCGCCGGAAATCAGAGCCGACACCGCAGCGAAGCCGTGCAAATTCGTCCGAGCCGAGTTCGTAGATAACCGAGGCCAGACCGTTATGGCCACCATCCGATCCCTGTGTGCGAAGACGAAGCGTTCCAAGCGGCAATGCAATGTCATCGGCAATAACGACAAGACCATTCCGCTCAATCTTGTAAAAAGCCAGAGCATCGCGAATAGCTCGGCCCGAAAGATTCATGTAGGTCGTCGGCTTGATAAGAAGAATTTCCTCGGCCTTTCGAAATCCTTTTGCAAAGTAATAATCGCCACGACCCGCGCGCCAACCGGACGAACGCTCGAGCCTCGGTTCGAGATAATCGACGACCTCGAAGCCGATATTATGCCGAGTTCCAGCATACTCACGTCCTATGTTACCCAGGCCGGCGAAAAGATACATCAGGAATAAAGGTTAAAGAGTAAAGAATAAAGGGAATACCCTCTACACTTTACCCTATACCCATTTCGAAAAAGATTAAGCCGCCCCTTCTTCCTCGTCCTTCTTACCCTTGGCCTTGATCTGCTCTGGCTCGGTCGGGGTGGTCTCCGGAGCGATAGCCGCAACTTCTTCCGCAGCCTTCGGAGCTGCTACGGTTACGATAACCGCATGGGAATCGGCAAGAACGGTGTAGTTCGCGCTCGCGGGAATATCGCTTACGTGCAGCGAGTGTCCGATCTTCAGGTCTCTGACATCGAGATCGATATGCTGCGGAATTTGATCGGGGAGCACTTCGATCGAAAGCTTGTGCAGGACGAAATCAAGGATGCCGCCGTCTTTTATTCCGGCAGCCGTACCCGTCAGGTTGACTGGAATATCGACCTTGATCTTCTCACCGGCGTGGAGCATAATGAGATCGATGTGACTCACCCGGTCGGTCACCGGATGAAACTGGATCTCACGAAGGATGCAACGGGTCGCCTTGCCATCTAATTTAAGGCTGATCGTGTGCGTCTCATGTGTATAGACGAGCGGACGAAGGTCCAGCTCCTTTACGTGAAACGGAATGCTTGCATCGCCGTGGCCATAAACGATACCCGGAACGCGGCCTTTGTTACGAAGTTGAAGGGCAGTCGAACCGCCCAGTTTTTCACGCTTTTCAGCGTTTAGAAGTATTTCTGCCATTGTATTCTCTGCCAGCCGCCGCACACTTGCGTTAATCCGAATCGCTTCGGTCAAGTAGTGCCCAACGGCGCTGATAGTGGAAATTGAGTCCGAAATTTTAATTCCGGACAGTGAATTGCGGACGAATAGCAAATTCCGAAGCGGTTTAGTTCGGAAGACTATCTGCAATCTCCATAAAGTCTCTTCGCCTCAGTGTGGAAGTAAGCTCCCACACATTTAATCAGAATGCCTAAAGAACTTGATGTTGGTGTTGGGGGGAAATTCATGAACGGATGATTTCCTTAATAAAACTTTTCGCGTTCTGTGTGTTTGTTCTTTTCATATTCATAATTACTGCCCTAACTGCTTCGTATTCACTATTTATGAATTTTTCATTCATAATTGCCGGTTTAAAGTAGGACAAAACAAAAAGAATGGATTTTGGCATTTCACAACATACAACACCAAAATCGCTATAAAAGTTCCGCAAATTCAATTAATTCTGAAAGTTCCCATTGGAATTCGGGCTAAGTCCCTTATTTATCTATAACTTACGGGTTCAATACTTCCTCGTCAACACTGTAATGGTTGTTCAAATTTATTTATCCGTCATCACCAACGAGTCCTTCAGAATCAGTGGACCACTTGAATCGCTCGGGATACTACTTCGCCACTGGAGGATTGCAGCTTGCACAGGTAGAGTCCGGATGGCAAATGTTCGGAATAGAAAGAGACTTCATGCGGTCCCGCTGGCTCTATTCCATTTTCTAGGATTGCAACCGGAGTTCCAAGCATGTCAAAGATTGAGAGCGTGACAGACTCAACTTCCGGAATGGAATATCGAATTGTGCTCAGGCTCGTGCATGGGTTTGGAAAATTATCTTCGAGTTTGAATTGGTATTTAGAACCTGACTGCACATATATGAATGGATCGGAACCTACACCTTCGATCGCAAGATCGTCTATTACGAAAGAAGAACCAAGGTGAACAGAGCCATGTGGATTTTCGATCACAATATAAATAATCCCAGTGTCCGGTACATCTCCAGCAAAATAGTTAATGGGCTCATCGAAGTGTTTATACTCTGTTGATG
>DASZLH010000096.1:0-5837 GCA_035552495.1 Kapaibacterium sp. (SeqCode)
CTTCGCTATATGGATAAATGGAGCGAGAGCGCCGCAGTGGGCGCCCTCCATGCAGATTCAACCTTCCATGCGCCCGTTTATAAATATGATTATATGACGAAAGATTACTGCTTAGGTTCAATGCAGGGTGGGATTGTGCAGCCGATACAGCAGCAATCGTGGTCGCTCGTGTTCAACTCGGATAAGCCTCATAATATTATTACAGGATTGCATCCGTATGTCAGCGCTGAAGAATTAGGAATGTTTTTTCCGGAATATCCGAGCTTCCAACTTGAACGCATCGGACAATCCAAAGCAAGCTACACGAGTGAGAATAAATGGGTCGGTGGCTCACCATACGAGCGGATTTACCAGGACAAGAATATGCTTGTCGCGCTCTATGATTTGCCGGATAGCGTGAAGTACCATCATGTGGACATCTTTATACCCTGGGGCGCTCACCCGCTCGATTCCACCAAGCAACGTGATACGAATGCGATCTACGTCCCAAACTGGACTATATATAAATTCGATTCAACTCGAATTGCAATTTATCCTTTGTCCGATTATCGAGAGTTCAAAGAACAATACGGTGTGCGACTTCGTATGTCAGACGCTCATTCCGGTTATGTAATCTATTGTAGCCGCGCGCGGGACATCGATGCCCTTCATTTTATGAATAAATTTATACCTTGCGATCTTGTAAGAGACTCTGA
Source organism: Kapaibacterium sp. (SeqCode) (assembly GCA_035552495.1). Classification (GTDB taxonomy): domain Bacteria; phylum Bacteroidota; class Ignavibacteria; order Palsa-1295; family Palsa-1295; genus PALSA-1295. Next base: position 696 of record DASZLH010000096.1, read on the forward strand.
GCGAATTTATTCAAAAAAAGACAATGGCAAGACCATTAATATCTCGTTAAATCCAAAACGAAATAATGACTGGCTCTTCCGCTCCCCTTTCCTCGAATCGAAAAAGGGCGGCGGCATATTGACTATGCGCTACAAAGGCAAAAAGCGCATTCTCGATTTTAACAATTGATGCTGTATAGTATCGGATGTATATTCCCGTGCTATACGCGGCATACCATAATAATATTCACCGCAAAGAGGGAGGGCGCAATGTCGATTAGCCATCGGGGAAGCGAATAGCCGGAGTATGTCTCACTCACAATTTTGAGACCTGCATTTGTTACCAGTTGTCGTGCAGTCTAAAGAGTAAAGAACCGGAGATGTGACCAATCGAGAATTCCGGCATCGGAATAGATAAATTTACCGAATAATAGATTTAACCGAACGCGAAGATTCGCAATATTTGGAAGACTAATGATGGCAATGCCACCCTGTTTTAGCAATCCGAGTGATTCCTCGATAATGCGCTGAGGCTCGCGTGTATGCTCGATCACGTCGCCAAATAGCAGCACATCGAATCTATCGGAATTACCCAGCGCTTTACTCCAGCCCGGTATTTCGAGATTGACGAGATTGGTTTCATGTAATCGCTCGCTGGCGATTGCAAGAGCAGTTTTATCATTATCTATACCAGTGACTTCACAGTGTTTGTGTATTTGAAGGGCGGCTCCAAGTATCCCCGTATGACATCCAATATCCAGGACACGCGAACCACCCGGCACAAGCCGAAACTGGATTGCATGGGTGCTTACCGGATCATCCAATCGAAGGTCGAAATCATAAGGAAGTTTTTCTGTCACTTTTCAGAGCTACGGCAATCCGGTGAGATGTAAAATCCACTTATTGATGTATGCGATAGAATCCAGCGTCATTTTATGACGCCCACGATATTCATGATAAGTGGCATGAATACCTTTAGATTCCAAAAAATCTTTTGCAGTGCGAGATGTACTGACCGGGAGCACTTCGTCGTTGGTACCATGCACCAGCAAATATTCCGCGCTGGTATCCCACCGATCCCATTGCCTTACCGGACTGGGAAGAAATCCCGACATCGGCACGACGCCTTTCGGATGGATGATGCCTCGAAGTCCAAGAATGAGTGATATTGCGGCGCCCTGACTAAATCCCCACAGGAATAAATTATCTGGGCGGGTCGAGGTTCGGATGATGTGCTGCTGAATATCATTCGTCAATAGATTTTCCGACTCATCGAACCGCTCGGCATCATTGATCTCATCGCTTCGTGCTTTATCGGGATGAAACCATTCATAGCCCCCAAGTTCTGATTCGTATGTCCCACGAATGGCGATTACATGAAACCGCGGGTCCAGCAGTCCTTCTATAGAAAAAATCGTCTTCGCTTCGGCGGCGCGGCCATGCAGCAACACGACAACGAACGGTGAAGCAGAGGCTTCTCTCGGGGTGCGTTCGAGAAATGGAAGTGAATATCCTGTCACAAATAATTGGCGAAAATTCAGATGCAATCCGAGCTTTGGAACTACGCTTGTTCCGAAATACGTTCGAGGCGGCGCTAACACAGGAACGTCATCTTTCATTTTCATCTTTCATAATTCATCTTTTTCATCTTTCATAATTCATATTTCATATTTTCTAAGAAGGGCGGGGTAGCTCAGTCGGTTAGAGCGTCGGAATCATAATCCGCAGGTCGTGGGTTCGAATCCCTCCCCCGCTACAAAAATTGTCTGAACCTTGATTTTAAGAGATTTTAGAGACTTATAAGATTGAATTCAGGTTTAATTAGATTCAGTTTTTTATCTAATTAATCTGTAAAATCTCTTAAAATCAAGGTTCAGACAAATGCGCATTTATTTCATCGGTATCTGCGGGACTGCGATGGGCAATGGTGCGCTGCTTTTGCGTGCGCTTGGCCATGAAGTAGGGGGTTCCGATGATAATATCTATCCGCCAATGTCACTGCTGCTTGCCGAGCAGGGCATTGCAATCTTGCCAGGATATGTCGCAAAAAACCTTGAATGGAACCCGGACATCGTCGTAATAGGCAACGCTATGTCGCGGGGCAATGAAGAAGTCGAGACGGTCCTCGATCGACGGATACCCTATACTTCACTACCCGAACTCCTAAAGCGAGAAGTCATTCAAGGAAAGACTTCGATTGTCGTGACCGGTACGCATGGGAAATCGACGACGTCTTCGCTCATGGCCTGGACGCTCGAATCAGCCGGCCGGCATCCAAGCTTTCTTATCGGTGGCGTGCCGGAGAATTTCCATCAAGGTTACCAGGCGAGCCCACAGAGCGAGTTCGTCGTGCTCGAAGGCGATGAGTACGATACTGCTTTTTTCGATAAGCGATCGAAATTTTTTCATTATCTGCCATCGACGCTCATTGTTAACAATATCGAGTTCGATCATGCCGATATTTTTAACTCGGTCGAGGAAATCAAGCTGGCATTCAAGCGGCTAACGAATCTCGTCCCGCGCAATGGACTTATTATTGCTAATGGCGATGACTCGAATGTGATCGATGTTTTGCAAAACTCTTCTGCACCCGTCTGGACATTCGGTATTTCACACAATGTGAATGTTCGAGCGGTCGATATTCGTTATACCGATCATTCTTCCATTTTTACTATTCGAGCAATTGGCCATCCCGAAGCGACACTCGAAATTCCGATGCTCGGCGAGTTCAACGTACGCAATGCGCTGGCGGTAACGGCTGCTGCGCTTCATCATGGACTGTCGTTCGAAGAAATTCAACAGGCATTTACAACATTCAAGAGCATCAAACGTCGCTTGGAATTTAAAGGCGAATTTGGCGGAGTGACTGTCTATGACGATTTTGCGCACCACCCGACGGCAATCCGAGAAACATTGCACGCACTGCGTCAGCGATACCCGAAGGAGCGAGTCATTGCGATTTTCGAACCTCGCTCGAATACCACGCGACGAAATATTTTTCAGAAAGAACTTGCCGAATGTTTCGCCGATGCGAACGTTGTATTTATTTCACAAATCGCTCGTTTGCATTTGCTCAAAGAGGATGAGCGGCTCGACCCGCAGCAAGTTATGAACGATCTTCGCGCGCAGAGAAAAGATGCATATTATTTGCCAGACCCACCGTCGATTGTGGCACAAGTCGCAAAAATTGCGAAGCCCGGAGATGTTGTTATCGTTATGAGCAATGGCAGCTTCGGAGGAATTCACGATCTCCTGAAACAAGAACTCGTACGAACGGATATTAGATGACTATTACAACGGAAGAAATTACACTGGATGTATCGGGTAGCGCAATGCAAGCTTACGTCGCTCGTCCGGAATCGGGCAAAGCACCGGCTCTAATTGTAATGCAGGAAGCCTTTGGGGTGAACGAACATATAAAAGATGTCACTCGGCGTCTTGCGCAGCAAGGATATGTGGCAATTGCTCCCGAATTATTCCACCGCACGGCGCCCGTCGGTTTCACGGCTGGGTATGGTGATTGGGAGGCGCTTCGTCCGCATATACAAGCTACAAATCCGGAAACGATTGCAGAAGATGCGCGCGCGTGCTACGATTGGCTCGCGAACGACCGGCAGGTCGATACGACCTTCATAGGTTCGATTGGATTTTGTTTGGGAGGCCGCTCCGCCGTCATCGCGAACGCCGGGCTGCCGCTTCAGGCTGCGGTCTCGTTTTATGGAGGCGTTCCTCCGAATGTCGCGGATGTTGCACGCGAGCAGCATGGGCCAGTGCTCTTTTTTTGGGGCGGGCTCGATAAGCACTTGGGTCCAGAACAGAGAAACGCTGTCACGGATGCGATGACACAGGCTGGGAAGCTCTACATCAATGTGGAAATTTCAGATGCCGATCACGGATTTTTCTGCGATGCGCGGGCGGCCTATAATCCAAATGCTGCCCGTCAGGCGTGGGCACTGACTTTGTCTTTCCTTGCTACGTATTTAAAGTAAGAGGATGGTGTGTAACGAGCAACGAGTACACGTGCTCAGGCTCGATCTCCATCATGCAACGAAAATGCTTTTCGGGGCAATGATCTAACCCAATTGCAGTGCAGGGACGGCAGTACAATCCTTCAACTTCCAGTACTACCGACTTAGGATTTCGAGGAGCGAAACCGAATTGTTTAACCGTCGGGCCAAATAAGCAAATCACAGGTGTCCCGACCGCTTCGGCAATATGCAAAAGTCCCGAATCATTCGTTATGGCAACGGCACACTTGCCGATGGAATGCGCCGTTTCGGTAAGGTCTATATCGCCAGCAAGCGATCGGTGATTAGCATAAGGAAGTCCGGCGCGAATTTCCTCGATGATCTCTCGTTCGGCTGTCGAACCGTAAAAAGTAACTTGGTATCCCGCTTCGAGCAACTGCGCGCATAGCTCTCGAAAATATTTTGCAGGCCAGCGTTTGTTCCAATGCCGAGCGCCGGGTGCTATAGCAATTCGCTTTGGGTCGCGTTGATGATGTACGTTCAATTGTGGCACTCCCCCATCATCTTGAATGTCGAGCGCGCGAGCTGTTTCGAAGTATCGTCCGATAGTATCCGGCGCAGACCGAAGCAGATCATACTTAAAGCGAACCAGCAGCCACCGCTTGAACGTGCGTTTATTTACGACGGTAATCTTATGGCCCAATCTGCGGCGAAGAATACGCGTTCGTAAAACATTATGCAGATCGAGCACATAATCATAGGGTTCTTTACGAAGCTCGCGTCGTAATGCGCGAAGTCCGGGAATACCCGTTTTTTTATTATAAATATGCACCTGATCGAGACCCGAAAGCGCGGGAACAATCGATTCATACTCGCGCGCGATAACGAGGTCTATTCGGCCTTCGGGATAGCGCTTGCGAAGAGCGGCGATGAGCGCTGTCGTGAGAACGATGTCCCCAAGCGAACTAAGGCGCAGGATAAGAATGGAAGGATTTATCGTCTGGTCCCCAATTGAAAGCTTAACGCATCCAGAATGGCGCCTCGGAGTTCCTCCCCAGATATAACCCCAAGATGCTTAAGGAAGCTCTGATTAACCATTTTTACGTCATTGCGAGGAGAACGCAATCGACCGAAGGGAGATTGCGTTCGACGAAGCAATCTCCAGGCCTGGAGCGGAGATTGCTTCGTCAGATTT
>DASZLH010000097.1:0-11227 GCA_035552495.1 Kapaibacterium sp. (SeqCode)
TACGGCAATGCCTGCGTTCCATACGCGCAATAAGGGCCCGCTCGGCGATGAAGAAATTGCGTCACTCATCGAGTATATGAGTGCATTCAAGAAGGCCGCTCAGCAGACGAATACGATCAAATCGCTCGGGCCGACCAAAACAACGGGCGCGGTTCTTAAGGCACCAGCTGGTAAAGGCGAAGCAGCCGTTACACCCGCACCGAAGAATTAAGATTGTTGAAATTTGTGTAGCGCTGGAATATATTCCCGGCGCTACACAAATTTGTTTTTATCTTTCCCTCACATTGCCTGCAATGTTGTGTTCTTCCCGCTTGATATTCTGAAGCTGACCGGCATACGTTGGGCTGAAGAAATGGGTATGACTTCCATCGCGCCGCGCAACGAAAAATAGATAGTCCGTTTGAGCAGGATGCACTGCCGCGTATATAGTTGCGAACGAAGGATTATTGATCGGTCCTGGAGGCAGTCCGGTTTTCAGGTAAGTATTATACGGCGTCGGCTTTAAAATATCCTCATGAGTAATCGGCCGGTCGAGCTGCAACCCATATTGCACGGTCGGATCGGCCTGCAACTTCATTCCAATATGATAACGGTTTTCGTAGACGCCTGCAATAAGGTAACGTTCGGAGTCGTTTTTTGTCTCTCCTTCTACAATGGAAGCAAAGGTAAGCACTTGATACGGCGTCAATCCGCGCGATGTCTGGTCCATCAATAGAGTATCGGGTACGACCTGATGAAAGCGAGTGACGAGCGCTTGCAACAACGTGCGCGCATTTAATGGATACAGCCACTGATAATGATCGGGATAGAGATACCCCTCGGCCGTTTGAGCTTCATCGGGCAACCCGAGCCAGCGCAAATATGCCGCGTCGCCGGCTGCCTGAATAAATTCATATTTATTGATACCGAGATTGGCATCGGCGGCTTCGGCCACGTCTTTCAATCGAAATCCTTCCGGAATCGTAATTTGAAACACAATTTGGTATTTCGTACCGATAATATCTTCGATAAGTTGAATATTCGTAAGTCCGCGATGAATAAGGAATGTCCCGCCATGAATCTGATGTCCGGCGCGCATCAATTTAGCGGCCGCTCGAAAAGTAATTTCGGATCGAATAATCCCCTGCGATTTTAACGTATCGGCAATCTGCTGCATTGTCGCATTCGGCTGAATAACCATTTGCTGCGCGACGATGGCCTGGGGGTTTTCGTATTTAATCGTCGGATTGCGTAAAAAGAAAAGACTATAGACCGCCGTCACCAATACGAGCGCCGGAATGACGATCCACCAAAAGAACCGCTTTTTTGAATGTTCCTTAACTGTACGATGGACCCGATGATAGAGTTTTTTCATACTGGTTCTATGCAATAGTTTACCTATAAAGAAGCATCAACCGGCGAGCCTTACACGGCGATTGGGATATAAGCATTACATGAATAATCTTTTGGTAAATTTAAAAAAAGAAAAAAGAGAGAGGCCGTCACAATGTGACAGCCTCTCTGTATTAACCACTCGACTTTCCGAGAACGTCGTTTCGAAATGTTATTGCTTTACAAGCCCTGAATCTCAATTCCGTCGCAGGCCTAAATGAATAGAGCCGGGGATGATGATATGTTGATTCCTGTTTTTCGTATGTTTGAGTCTCGAAGATTCGAATGATGTTATACTACTTAATGCTCCAAGCCCTGTGCCATCGCAGGCATCGTTTAACAAAAGCAGTACTTTTCACAACCATAATTCGAATGAAGAGAAAGTTAAAAATAAGCTTCAACTTTTTCGATGCAGCTTTCATAATAAATCCCGATCAAAGGTCTGCACGATTTTAGTCGTATATTTTGAACTCTTAACTTAGCAAATCTGATTATGAACGTCGAAACACAGCCCCATCGACCTATAATGGCTCTTTCTATTCAGCCCTCAACCAACCGGAGCGATGGCAATTACGATCGCAAGCAATTACTCGCGCGGTATCATCGCGTTCGTGAAATTACAGAGAAAATTTGCGAGCCTTTGGCGATCGAGGATTGCGTCATCCAGACCTCAACCGAATGCAGCCCCGTGAAATGGCATCTCGCGCATACGAGTTGGTTTTTCGAGACGTTCATCCTGAAGGCCAATTCAAGTTTGGGTGATCGGTCCAACGCCTACCAGGAATTCCATCCCACCTATGGCTTCTTATTCAATTCCTATTACAATACGATTGGCGACCGCACGCCGCGCCCGAATCGAGGACTGATGTCGCGACCCACGATGGATGACGTAAGGCAGTACCGCGCCCACATCGACCGGGCAATGGAAGAAGTTATCGCGAAGTCAAGCGACGCAACGTTTGCATTAATACTGCCCATTCTTATATTGGGACTCAACCACGAGCAGCAGCATCAGGAGTTAATCGTTACCGATGTAAAAACGGTGCTCGGAATGAATCCGTTGCGTCCGGTCTATCGGCCCCATGAGAATAGAAAGAAAGCGCCCACTTTAAGGGGCGCGAGTCCAGATCCTGCTTCGCTGCAATGGATGTCGTTCGATGAAGGGTTAGTCGAAGTTGGAGCATACGCGCCTTTTAAAGTGGGCGACGACCAACGTGAATTTTATTTCGATAATGAAGGCCCTCAGCACCGGCAATACCTCGAACGATTTCAACTTGCCGACCGCCTTATCACCAACGCTGAGTATAAAGCGTTCATCACGGATGGAGGATATCGCAATCCGGCATTATGGTTATCCGATGGATGGGCGAAGCGAATGAGCGATCGATGGGAGGCGCCACACTATTGGGAATTGCAGAACGACGAGTGGTGGAATTTTACGCTGCATGGATTCCGCCCCGTGAACGATGCCGAACCTGTCACACATATCAGTTATTACGAAGCGGATGCGTATGCTACATGGTATGGAGCACGGCTGGCAACGGAGTTCGAATGGGAACACGCCGCATTGTCATTAAAGTATCCCGTCGATGGTAACTTTCTCGATAATGGCAATCTTCATCCTGTTCCAAGCGCCTCATTAAAAGATACTGTTAGTGAACAACCCACCTTAAAACAGATGTTTGGCGATGCCTGGGAATGGACCCGGAGCGCCTATTTGCCCTATCCTGGTTATAAACCTACTGCTGGGGCACTGGGAGAATACAATGGCAAATTCATGTCGAATCAAATGGTATTGCGGGGGGGATCGTGTGTAACGCCACGCGATCATATCCGTATAACCTATCGCAATTTTTTCCCGCCAGAAGCTCGATGGCAATTTTCCGGAATCCGATTAGCCAGAAGCAACGAATTTGTCTGAGCCGGATATAAGAATCTAATGAACTGAGGAGTCGGACAAATTTATGATTTATTAAGCCACCACTCTCATGAATGTCGAATATTTCGAAGATATTGTTCTGCACGACTATGAGCCAACGGTCGATACCTTCCGTGCGGAGGTACTTGCGGGCTTAAAGCAATCTCCGAAGCGAATACCGAGCAAATTTTTCTACGATGAGCGCGGCTCGAAATTATTCGAACAGATCACAACGCTCGACGAGTATTACCTGACACGCTCCGAGCTTACTATTCTTCGCGAGCATCTTCCTGAAATTGCGCGGCAGATTGGTCCCGAAGCGCTTGTGATCGAGTTCGGGACTGGCTCGGGGTTAAAAACAAAATTGTTGCTCGAAGCGCTCGAACGACCCTCGGCCTACGTGCCGATCGACATCTCGCGCGAGCAATTGATCGACGCCTCGCTCGAATTAGTCGAGCGTTTTCCCAATTTAGAAGTCTGGCCCGTCTGCGCGGATTACACTCAATCGTTTACGGTCCCGAAACCGAGAAACTCATCGAAACGGACGGTCGTCTTTTTTCCCGGTTCGACGATTGGCAACTTCACGCCGCAGGAAGCCACCTCATTCCTTCAATCGATCGCGAATCTTGGAGATGTATCGTTGCTCATTGGAGTCGATCTGGTTAAATCATCAACGATTCTGAATGCAGCCTACAATGATTCACCCGGTGTTACCGCAGCATTCAATCGAAACCTGATCCAGCGTATCAATCGCGAGTTCAAATTGGATGGTACTCTGAATGAAATTCCGTTGGATAACTTCGATCACTACGCCTACTTTAACGAGCAGGAAAGTCGCATTGAAATGCATTTGGTCTCCAATCCCGAACAACACTGGGTATTGGATGGACAAAATATTTCCATCGAACGCGGGGAGCATATAATAACAGAGTACTCCTACAAATACACGCCTAATCGATTTGAAGCATTGTTGCGCGATGGGGGCTTTGAACCCCGTCGTTCGTGGAGCGATCGAGATAATTTCTTTGCACTCTACTGTTGTGATGTTAAAGCCTGAGGTCGATCTGAAATGCAACGTCATACGCGGCGCTGCCCGTGCGAGCCGTCAGGCCGCTGCCTAATAGTCGTGGCGCGTCGTAAACAGTGCCATCGATCACAATCGAGATAATTAAAGCTGCAAGCGCCGTAGTTGCGGAGCGAATTGAATATCGCCACCCCCCGCCATCGAGAGGGGTCGATGTACCACTACCGAATGCGCCCGGCTCATAGAGGTAGACTGCCGATAGGTATGAATTGGTCTCGAATCTGGCCGCGCTTACGCTAAACATGGTGCGAATTCGAGGGTCCATTACCTTCATTTCTTCTAAAACCAAAAATCCGTTTTCGTGTCCGAGGCTGCTCGACTCATGAACGTGCTCGTAACGGGTTTTTTCGCTCAAGAGCATCGTCGACGATGCGTGTCCGCCATTATCGAACGCGGCTTCCAAACGAATATTCGTTTGATCGGTAAGGACGGTGGTAAAAGTATTGCTGCTCAATGCCGCAGCAATACTTACATTCGATTGCGCGCGCATTGTGGCTGTTAGGCGGATCGCGTTAGTTGGCGTCCAATAGAGGGCGCCGAGATAATCGTGTTTCTGGTTCGGAAAGAGATCGCGTATTGGTACGAGCGCGGAAGTGAAATCTGCATATCCGCTGAACCGCAACAGACGCTCGATAGGACTGCCCTGCACGCCAAGGTATATGCCATCCCTATTCGCAAATGAGCTGAGAGATGAGCCGGATATTTCGCCAAAAGGCGCGATAAATCCATACGGAATGTGCCGGTACTGGACTGAAAAGCTCATCCGATCGGAGGGCTCATAGAGCCATGATGATACAACGGCGAAACGGCGCGCGGTATCGTTTGCACTCATGGCCGCCTCGGACATTCCCGAAAAATTTCCTCCGACCGCAAGCAGATCGACGCCGGCAGATTGCACCGATGTTCCGATGAATGGATTATTCTGTGTCCCCAACAATGGATGATCGTAACGCATTTGATAGGCTGTCGCTCCGGCGGAAATATAAAGACGGGACGTATCCTCGTTCGAGACGCTCGCGCGAACACCGAGAGTTTGCACCCGCGCAGTTCCTTGCGCAGCCAGTTCTTCGTTCGTACGATAATAGGCGCTCGGATACAACGTTTGAATCGTATCGTTCTGAATGTTTGCGTCGATGGATTTTTCCGAAGCGAAGAGCGTGACCGATGTATTGCTCGATCGCAGTTCCGCCGCTGCCCCGCGTAAACTTCGAAATGGATTGTTCGACAGCGATCCTCGAGTTCCAAACGATCGCGATTCTACCGCCTTTGCCGCATCGAAACTTTTCGCACTCGATACACCGCCGCCGAAAAGCAGTCCATTCGCAAAGGAGAGCACGTAATCTCCGGCAATTGCCGAATGGAGGCTAACGTCATCGCTAATATCAACCGGATGTATCAGTGAGAAAAAACCACTCAGCCGGTCGTCAAAATTTGGCTCCCACGATTGCTTCGCTTCGAGCAGCGAGCATGCGAACGTGGAAGAAACAGCTTGTATCCTATTATAATAGCTATTCGGCGAGCCGAGGTATTCACTATCGACATAACCATGCTGCGCATGTGCATCGAGCGGAAGCCCACTGCGAGAGCGGATGTTCAATCTCGAAATCGTATCGCTATAAAGTTGGCTGACAGCGGACAAAATATGTTCACGATTTGCTCGGTGCGCGGCGGATGATCCATCATGCGCTGCGAACCATTGGTGCGCTTCAACCCAGGATACTTGAGGATTATTGTGCAATTGATGAACCGAATCGCCGGAATGCGACGGTAAGCCGTCGAGATAATCGAATACTTCGTCGGGGTCTTGCGTAGGTATGCCCGGTTCATCGAGGATATGTTTAGCACGCGCATCGGTAGCGGAGTCGATTTTTTGCGATTCGCGCTCTTTCACGAATTCCGGACTTCCTAACGATTGCGCATAAACCACGCCCACTTTAAAGGGCGCGAGAGGCCGTAATAACGGCAGTATTTCCGCAGCGAGAAGGACGGTGAGGGTTAGGAATATCCTCACAATTTAGTAATAACGCCGAAACTAAGTTCGTCACCCAGAATGGGATGTCGAACCACACTGAAGTCGATCAGAAATGCATCGTAATGCAAGCCAACACCACCGCTGAAATTATCCGTGAGCGATTCTATGCCGACACGCAACGTAATCGAAGGTTCGAGATCGTATTCGATTCCGCCGAGCACATCTAATGGCGATCCCGTCATAGATTCGATCGCGGCATGAAGTGCCAGTTCTCCAATGGGACGATACGTCAACCCGAGCGCCGCACTGCGCACATCCGTTCCAATATCCTGGCTTCGATACAGTGTTGCCAGATCGTCAATCGCAACTCCAAGCGAAAGTTGGGTCGCAAGCCGCAAAACGGCCCCGACATCGACAGAAATTTCATCGAGCGGATAATAGTATTGCCCATCGCCATAGGTATCGCTCGAATACCGAAGTCGAACTCCCGCGACCGCTAATGCATCGTTATTGTGCGCGCTCGCGCCCTTTAAAGTGGGCGTCGTTTCCGAATGTTCGATAGAATCCGTGCCATTGGTGCTCCGCGCATCATTGGTGCGCTCGTTGCCAAATGCACGCGAGTACTGCGCGGCGAAACTTTCGCTCGAATAAATACTTCCGTACTGAAATTTATCGTATGAGACACCGATAGAATTTTGTTCATCGATTGGATCGTCCGCGGCGGCACCCGCCGTCCAGCTATCTTCGAGTCCCGATGGAAATGGCATGAAGTCGATACCGAGATCGAATGACGTGTCGGGAAGGAGCGCCGGATTCGCATCGCGGCCATCGCGAGGAGCAGCAACGTTCGCACCGGAAAGCCCGAGCGATCGAGGTGAGGTGTGCGACGACCATGTCTGCGCGCGAACACGCATTGGAATGCTGCCAAAGATTATGGCTGCAAGAATAATCAGAGAAGATAATTCGACGGAACGTACCAAGGCGAATAAATAATAAATGGCATGAGCGCGCCCTTTAAAGTGGGCGCAGCCATGCGACATAAACGACCATGCTAAAATACCACATTTACGGACCCACGAATCGAAACGCGAAGAACGACCTGTGGGTTAAGTAGGCAAATTATTAATTCTCAATTCTTCATTCTTCATTCTTAACTCTTAATTTTCATTCGGCCCCTGTGGCGTAATTGGTAGCCGCAACGGACTTAAAATCCGTTGGCCGCGAGGCCGTGCCGGTTCGAGTCCGGCCGGGGGCACTGTTAGCAAATATGAAATATGAAAAGGCGCCCACTTTAAAGGGCGCGGCGCCCACTTTAAAGGGCGCTGCTGCCCCACTTCATATTTTTGGGTAATTCATAATTGCTGCTAAAAATATTCGTATATTTGGTGCATGGGAAGTGTCTCGGTTGCAAAACGGTTTAAACGTGTGCTTCGATCGCCGAGGTTATTGCTGATTAGTGCAATCCTCGTAGTGCTCTCGATGACGCTCCTGTTTGCCAATAAAGGATTATGGCGCCATCTCTCGCTCCGTCACGATGTTGCAGTCCGCACCGACCAACTTACCAAGCTCCAGTCGGATGAGGTGAGTGTCTCGCAAAAGATTGCGCTTCTGCGTCTGGAGGATGCCAACACCATCGAACGCATCGCACGCGAACGCTATAATATGAAACGTCCGGGCGAAACCATCTACCGATGGTAGGCAGCAATGTGGACGGCGCATCGTCTATAATGCTGGTATCTCCCAATCCCCCACTCTCTGCTGTAAAACATCCTTTGCTTCTCGGCGTAGATATTGGTGGGACGACGATTAAAATTGGCGTTGTGGAAATGCCGAGCGGCATAGTACGCGCCGAAGCAGCATTTCCAACTCCGCAGGAAGGCGCACGCGCTGTAGCAACAGAAATCGCACAGCATGTACGCGATTTCCGAAGCGCTTATCCGGAGGTCGATCGCCTCGGCGTGGGCGTTCCGGGCGCCATGAACCTCGATCGCTCGCTCGTTCGGTATCCTCCGAATTTTAAAGGATGGAAAGAAGAACCACTTCGCCAATATTTGACAGAAGTATTGCCAGAATTTTCTCACATCGAAGTCGATAACGATGCGAAAGTTGCTACGCTCGCGGAAGCAAAACTCGGCGCGGGCCAGAATACCTCCCATTTCCTGCTTGTAACGCTTGGCACCGGAGTTGGCGGAGGAATTTATTGTAAAGAAGGCAACGATTCATCGCCAAAGTTTACCGGCATTTTTCGCGGTGCTTCCGGAGGCGCGGGTGAGTTTGGGCACACCTCCATCGACTTCAACGGTCCGCTGTGCAACTGCGGTGCGCGCGGCTGCATCGAAGCATACCTGGGTCAGCATTATCTCTCCGAACGTACCCGCAAGAAATTACTCGATGATCCTTCCATCTCGTCTCCGCTCCGCTCTATCGAAGATGAACTGACCCCAAAGCTCATTGCGGATGCGATGAACAGCGGAGATGCCTTTGCGCGCTCGGTGTTCGAAGAGGCCGGAATGCTGCTCGGGGTCGCGCTCGCGAACACCGCAAAATTGCTCGACATTCACGTATTTATCGTTGGGGGCGGAGTGGCAGATGCCGGGCCAGTGCTCTTCGATGCCGCGCTCACCTCACTACGGGCGAATGTTTTGGAGAATCTGAAACCCGTAGTCGAAATTCGGAGAGCCGCGTTCGGCAATCGAGCCGGCATTATCGGAGCGGCTATGCTAGTCGCATAGCGTAGCACTCAATCATCATTCTCAGCAGCTTCTTCGTCGAATGGGACCGGATAATTCCCGGTGAAGCAAGCAGTGCAATAGCCAATCGGCTGGCCCGCTTTGTTCTTGTGTGGTACGCTTTGCAATAGCTTCCCGACCGAGAGATACCGCAAGGAATCGACGCCCAGCGCTGCACCGATCTCTTCCTCGCTCGCATAATGATTGGCGATGAGCTCGCTTTTGCTTGGGAAGTCCATCCCATATTTGCATGGGTGCGTAATCGGAGGAGCAGTGATGCGAAGATGCACTTCGCGTGGCTTTGCATCGCGAATGAGACCGATGAGCGCCTTCGAAGTCGTACCACGCACGATCGAATCATCGACGACAACGACCTTCTTATCCGCAAGTACACCCTTAACCGTATTGAATTTGACTTTCACTTTCATCTCGCGCCGGTCCTGACCCGGTTGGATGAAGGTTCGGCCCACATAGTGCGAGCGAATAAGTCCAATCTGATATTTGGTCTGATTCCCAAGTTTTTGATTTTCGCTGGCATATCCAAGCGTAGCGGTGTTGGAGGAATCGGGCACGTTAATGACGGTCACTTTGCGTCCAGGCTCGTGCTCGACCGGCGACTCCACCGCTAAATTTTTGCCAAGCTTTCTCCGGACGCGATCGACATTTTCTTCGAAGACTTTCGAATCGGGCCGCGCAAAATAAATATATTCGAAAATACAATGCGTGGGTTTCGGAGCATGTTCGACAACATACGTCGAATGTATTTCACCCGTCTGAACGGTGTGCTCGTCGATCGTGACAATCTCGTTCGGCTGTACATCGCGCAAATATTCGGCGCCCACGATGTCGAACGCGCAGGTCTCGGAGGCGACGATATACGCCCAATCGCCATCGGCACGTTTCAAGCGACCGAGTGCGAGCGGACGAATTCCGTGCGGGTCGCGCGCGGCGACGAGCGCGGTATCGGTCATCATCGCAAGCGAATATGCTCCGCGCGTTTGTTCCAGCGCGTCGCGAATCTGATCGATCTGATGCTCCTTCTGAGAGCGAGCAACCAGGTGCAGTATCAGCTCGCTATCGGTCGATGTCTGAAAGATAGTACCCTTTGCCGCGAGTTCTTCGCGCAAAGTATGAGTATTCGTGAGATTTCCGTTATGCGCGAGGCCAAAATTGCCCATGCGATAATGCATGAAAAATGGCTGGATGTTCTCTATTTTACCACTTGCACCCGTCGTAGAATACCGATTGTGAGCAAGCGCCGAATCTCCGACAAGCACCTGCGAAAGGATTCGGTGGTCTTTGAATATCTCGAGGACCAAACCGTTATCTTTATGGATTCGAAATCTTCTGCGCGGACCCTTATGAGTTTCTTCTGTGTGTGCCGTCAGGATTCCGCCGGCTTCCTGACCGCGGTGCTGTAATGCATGGAGCGCATAATAGGCTATGACGCTCGCCTCCGGATGATTATAGACGCCAACGACGCCACAATTGCTCTCCGGTTTATCTAATTTCCGGCCTGTATTTGGTTCTCCGGGAATACTGAGTATGGGTAATACAATATGTTCGGGAGCAATGGGAAGCGCAGGGTCGAGGATCGAATTCGGCATGGGATAAATAGAACAGCATTTTGGCAGTGAGAATTTCCCAAAGGAATTTGTTGGTGAAAGTAACTCCATTTCCCTGTCATGGCAATAGCACATTCCCTCCGCTGAGTGACTTGAACAATTCTTCGCCGCGGTCGGTTACTGATAGTTAAGTGCCACAAACCGCAACCAAACGCAGAACCTCGCGCCCTACCACAAACAGGCCTCCCGCATCGAATCAAAAACCTTCCGGCCCGACCGCCGTGGAAACCGCGTGGCAGCGAATGAACTCGCGCCTGAAGTTTGCAAGCGCTGCACTTGCGGGACTTGCCTCGTTGGGCGTGCTCTACTCCGTCCTTTCAACGAAAGGCTTCGCAAGTTTCCCGCTGGATGACGCTTGGATTCACCTTACTTTCGCGCGGACTCTCGCGGCCAGCGGACACTTCGCTTATGGCCCGCTCAATCCTGCGACTTCTGGTTCCACTTCGCCACTTTTTACCTTCCTCGAATCGTTTTTGTTTCTCGTTACGAAGAATGAGTTCGTTATCGCGCTACTTCCTTCGATCCTCG
>DASZLH010000098.1:0-14071 GCA_035552495.1 Kapaibacterium sp. (SeqCode)
GAATTTCTCGAAGTCCTTTTCGAACGTCGCGAGCAATTCCTGCAATTCGTGATATCGATTCATCAAATTACCTCCTGTTTTGTCTGGTTTGTACCTAATTGACTGATTATAAATGAGTCCAGGCCATGAGAACAGAGCAGCCCGTACCCCTTGCGAACGATCACTCATCCGCCGGTCATGATATTCTTATTGCGAAAATACGAGATTTTTGGGACGAATGCAAGAGATGAAGGAAAAAATTGCCCAATTAGAGCAAAATTATAAGTTTCTAAAAGAACAAACGGGCTTTTATTCTAATATTTCATTTAAATTTCAATATTTTGATTAAATTTAGCAATCAGAATTTAGTAATGAGTCTGTTTGATCTTGCAGTCATCCCTGTCATTCTTGCGAAAGGCGTGCCCTTCGACCTAATCTGGCCAGGTTCTGCGACATTGATGCCTGGATTCCCGCCTTTCGCGGAATGACAATACTCAATTAATGAGAAATAAACTCAAATTGACCCAACGAAAAATTTTCGTAGGTTTTCTCACGGCCTGTTCGGGTCGAAGGTGAGGATCGTATTCCAGCCCACAGCGACGAAGATAATTCCGGCGATAACGATCACCCCGAAGATCGTCATGCCGACCGCCGGCTTTATTTTATAATCGCGGACAATATTCCAAATCCCCTGCAAGCCGTGATACATACCGATCGTGATAAATCCGAGATAGACGGCTTTGAACCACGGCGATGCCAGCCGTGCCGCGGTCGAATCGTAATCGTGGCCGCTCGTCGGGTTATAGTGCATCAGCACGTAATGCCCGACCGTCAGCACGACCAGCGCAAGGCCCGTAATCCGGACCATCCACCACGGCATTGCACCCGAATGCCGTGAGCGAGAGTAGCTGCGAAGATAATTGCTGGTTTGGACTCCGTGGGATTGGTCCTGACTTTCCGATCGTGCCATAAATGTTGATAGCGATTATTTACCCGAAAATTTCGTGACTGAAAATGAGAAAAAACATCAGGACGACGACGGCTGTCCCGGTTATCCATACGGCGTTCAGGAGCTTCTTGTGATAGCGCGCGCCATTGGCGAGGTCCACGACCGCAACGCGAATACCGTTAAAGGCATGGAACATCACGAGCGCCCCAAGCAGCCACTCCGCCACTTTGAACGGCGGCGTCGTAAACGTCTTCATCTCTGCGGCAAATGCAGCCTTGCCTTGCGTGAGCGAGCTGAGCGCCCAGATATGAATGAATAAATAGACGACGAGGCCAATGCCCGTAAGTCGTTGAAGAATATAAGCCCAGGATCCGGCGTGCAGCCGGTACGATACGATCAGCTTATTCCATGCGCTGACGGGCTCGCGATTCGGTGTATATGCCATAAAAAAGAATCGAGCGATCTCATAGAAAAAACGAATGCTCGGGACCTATAACAGTCCTCCGAACAAAATTATTTCGAGGCGCGGTCAAGATAATGAGTAAATTTGCACACTGTAGTTTGCACGGTTAGGTTCGATGCAACTCTTTGAGCGCGTTCGAACCTGGCATTTCCATCCAATTAACGATCTGACATCGTGTATCGAAGCATTGTTCTACTCGCTACTGTTCTTTTCGTTGGAATCAGCACGAACGCCGGCGCGCAGCTACGGCATTACGTTCCGGCCAAGGCGCCACCCAAAGATACTTCGACGTTTCTTATCTTCAAAGACATTACGATTGGACCGTATGTGACGGCAGGCGTCTCGCGCCAAAATGAAAATATTCCGGAAGGATGGCACTCCAACCCCGGGTTCGCGTATTCGATCGGTGTGATGGGCGATTTCACCATTAAAGACTGGTTTGGCTTTACGCTCGCACTCCTTTACGATACGCGCGATCTCTATCTCGCCACCACACCGGGCGATAACACCAGCATCGACATGAGCATCGGATACATCGCGGTGCAGCCTTCCATACGGCTATTCTGGCTGCTCGTCGGGCTCGCTTTCGATTTTCCGACTGCCTCCAACGCAACGGAGACGATCTCACCGTTTAGTCATCTCGGTGTGACCACCCCCTACATGGAAAATCTCGACGTATCGCCGGGCGACCTTAATACACTCACCGAACTGCACGCTACGCTCTCGATACCCATCTATCAAGTGGAAAGCGCCGACCTTCACCTCATTCTTAGTGGCAGTTATCCGCTTTCAAAGACCATCCGCAGTACCACGAGTTTCGACACCACCGGGTATTTTTCAAAGACCGGACAGGTCGTCGGGCAAGGGCCGCTTCCAACGCTCGAAGCCGGGATTACCTATCAATTCGATTTGCTTCATTAAACCTGGATTACCTGATTAGGCTGATTCCATTGATGGACTTCAATCCATCTTCATCCTTTGAATATCCGTCAGCGAAATTTGCTTAATCAGCGTAACTCAGGTTGAGGTTTAGACAGCCTGTCTTTGAATGTGCTATATTTGTACTTCTTCGTGCCTTGTTTATTTTTTATTCGATCATTATGAAAACTCGCTCAGCTATCACAATTATACTTTTGATGTTTGGCGTTGCATCCATTTCACGCGCCCAGTCCGGAATGTCCACGGAGAACTGGCAGGACATTCGGGTCGGTCCGATGTTTACGGCCGGAGAGTCGATCAACGCGGGGGATGTCACCACGGGAACAAAAACAGGAACGCAGTTCGCGTTCACGGCTGGCGCATTCGGTCTGTATCCATTTACATCGAACATCGGATTTCTGCTTGGACTGGCTTATGATAGCCGTGGCGTCAATTTCCATCCTGAAAATGATGTCAATACCTATGTCGATTATACGTTCAGTTATTTTTCCATTCAACCGATGTTCGATCTCGGCGGCTTTACTATTGGTGTTGGACTTGGAGTGCCCATTGGGGCAAGCGTTAGCGTAGCATCCACCTCTCTTTACCCAAATGGTGTTACTCAGTCTACGTCGAGCATGAATTTTATGGTCGAAGGCCGAATTGGCGGTGCAATTCCCATCTTCTCCAACGATCACGGCGATCTTCGATTATTGCTTAGTGCTGCCTATCCGTTTACGAAAATTGTGCAGAATCAATATCTCTTCGGCGGAGATGCCACGCATAATAACGGCCCCCTGGCCACGGGCCAAATCGGTCTGACCTATCTCTTCGATCTTACTCCACATTAGAAATTTTTATTCTGCGTCATTGCGAGGAAAAGTTATGAAGCGAGCGAAATAACTTTTCCGAAGCAATCTCCCAATGCGGGATTGCTTCGGCGAATTGAACTCCCTTCGGTCGCTCAATTTTTCTCGCAATGACATACGTTTCTTAATCCCTGCTGCCCGGAAATTTCTTTTTCCGGTTGCGAACGTAATCGACGAAGACAAACTGGCCGAGATCGTTAAGGCCCGAATAATATGCGCGGCCTTTGTTGGACTTCGTTAGCTCCTCGACGAAATCGATCAGATACGGATCGCGCGCGACCATAAACGTCGAGATCGTAATCTTCTCGCGGCGGCAAGCGACCGCTTCATCGAGCGTTTTATTGACGATCTTCGGATCGAGGCCGAACGAATTTTTGTAAAGCCTGCCTGCATCGTCGAACATCGCCGAAGGTTTGCCATCCGTCACCATAAAGACCTGCTTGTTCACATTGCCGGAGCGCTTTAGGAGTTGACGTGCCAGCCGAAGTCCCGCGCGCGTATTGGTGTGATACGGCCCGACTTCCAAAAACGGCAGCTCGCTTACGGTGATAAGCTCGGCATCGTCGCCAAACGTAACGACATATAGCTGGTCTTTCGGGAATTTCGTTTTGATCAGCTCGCTAAGGGCGAGCGCGACTTTTTTCGCGGGCGTAATGCGATCCTCGCCATACAAGATCATCGAATGCGAGATGTCGATCATGAGGACAGTCGCGCAGCTTGTGAGGTGCTCGGTCTCATAGACTTCGATGTCCTCTTCCTGAAGGTTCAGATCGGCATCATGCACCCTGTCGTCATCGAGTTGTTCGCGGAATGCGCGCTTTTGTGCGTTCTGAAACGTTTGGGTAAAATCGATATTGGAAGACGGATCTCCAAAGGTGTAACCCTTCGTGTTCTGCGTGCGCTCGATGCCCGAACCGATATGCGGCGTATCGTGCGCGCCCGTCGGGGATTTCCTGAGCGACCGAAACATTTCGAGCAGCGCATCGCGCCGAATATTTTGTATCGCTTTGTTGGTCGGCTTTAGAAGCGCATTTTCGTCCTCGCGGATAAGTCCCAATTCTTTTAACTTATCGATAAACATATCGAGCGTCATATCCGGGCCAAAAATATGGTACTGCTCGTCGAGATAGCCCATCCATTCCAGAGTTTCCTGGATATCGCCGGAAGTCTGTAGCAGGATTTGACTAAAAAGCTCGAGCAACTGCTTCAGCCGGTCTTCGGCGGTGGAGCTTTCGCCCGGTTTCCATTCGGAGTAGGAGATACGCATGATATATGCTAACCCAAGCTATCGAGCCGGGGTTCACAGACTGCCATCAACGATGGAAGAGCTATTTCCCAAGTCATGTAACTTTGTATCCCATCATGTGTTCTGAATTATGATTCGTTTCCATAAAGCACCTAATGGGATGTCCTAAATCATTTAAGTTCAATCTATATGAGGCAAAGTTATAAAAAGTGGATAGTTAGCATTGTAGTTGCACTTTTTGGCTTAGCTGCTTGTAAAAATCCCACAGACAGTCCGAGCTTTCCACCACCTCCACCGCCTCCAGGTGCTATAATTTGCCAAGGTCACATTGATGGGATGGGTGAGGCAATGGGGGAATTTATGACTGATTTCTGGTATGCATATTGGATTAGGCATGATTCTCTGGCTACGCTCATTACTGGTTACATTAAAAAAGAAGCCGCCGACATTAACAATCAATTCGTAGCTGATACGACTATAGACACAATGTTTTTACAGTATAAGAACCAATCTTGGAAGTATGCCCCGAACGACAAGCGTGCGGCATATAATGATACTACGAAGGACGGTGGGATTCTTGTGACAGAGACCAGCGATTCATTATATCTCTCCTTTGGGTGGGCCTTGGGATCTTACACAGATTATTATTTGAAAAAGCTCCCCTGAGGCTCTAAAGGCTATTTCTTTCCTTCTTGAACCAGTCTCGAAATGGCATTCATGATCGTTTGTTTTGGACTGCCCGAAAGATCAACATAGGTTCGAGAGCGTTTCGTGAGATGAGGAATTACTTCTTCAGCGGCGGCAATTGCAATCATCCTTCCCTGTTCGACAAGCCACCTGTCGACTGCTCCTTCCGCGCCTTTGAACATGCTGATAACTGGCACTCCCATCGCCGCCGCCTCCCGGTTCATCGTCCCGCCGCCGCCGATAACAAGATCGGAATAGTAAAGCAAATTAATCCCATCGAGCGCCTGCGCAGGTATAATGACACCCCGTTCGCTTCCCCATATTGGTTGCATTTCTTCTCGCTGCTTTGCATTGCGCGGCAAGAGGATTATCTGCACATCACTCCGGCGAGTAAGTAGCTGCATGATGTTTCGAAACAGTGCAAACGATTCCCGACTGCGGTAATGCGCGGTGCTCGATGGAGGACGAATCGTAATAATGATTTTTCGAATATCGAGCCCAAGTTCGGCAATTATTTTCTCATCCGGCATAAACCCGCCCAGGTACACTTCTTCTTTGAGTCCCGGATAGGTAAGATGTTTTTCTTTTTTAAGACCGAGACGTTCAAGCGTAGTAAAAGGAATGATCTCGGGCGTCATCACCCAGGTGCTCCATCTGTTAAACAGCGCAACGCTCGCGCCTTCGTAATCGTATAGCGTGAGCGATGGAATACGCAGCAGTTTCGAAGCAAGCAGCAACCCGCGAGAACCATGCCCAACAGCAAGCGCAACATTTTTTTCTTTAAGATACCACGCGAGCCGTAACGCCCGCGATGCGATCCCGATTGTTTTTCGAATGGCGGAATTGCCATACTCTCCGCCAATTATTTTTGCATTCAAATGCGCGCGCTGGGTGAGTGCTTTCGTCTGTGCAAAATCCCGCGCTGTAAGAATGACTGCAAATCCCTCCTGTTCGAGACCAGAGATAATCGGTAGAAAAAACGGAACGTGCGGAGTGTTCTCGAGATCGATCCAAATAGTTAGTCCGGGTATCGGGTTTCGGGTTTCGGGTTTCGAAATAGAAGCCTTCCCTTTCGAAGCCGGGTTCTTCATATCCGATACCCGAAACCCGATACCCGATACCCCGGCCCCCAGCACTTCCGTCAGTCCTCGGAACATCCACGCGTTGGACCAGCGCATGTATGCTATGCGGTTCGTGAATAAGCGGTGACGCTGATAATAAAAATATCCATCCGGCGAACGCATGTTTGCTATGGCCCATTCGGCGACGCGCTCCGCAGCGGCCTGGTCGCCAAACGTGCAGAGCGTGACCATCGCCTGGCCCAGCGCGTGCGCGTCGATCGGATAGCGGCGATTCGAGAAATATTTGACCGCGTAGTCCGGCTCGATAAACGTATTACGATAATATGCGAATCCACGCGCAGCCGATGCCAGGAGCGCCGCGTCATTCAGCGATTCGGCAATGCGCTTCATCGAGACGATCGCAAAACCCGTGTGAAAGGAGTCGATCCAAGTCTGGGACCGTTCGAGCCCATACGGCCACGAGCCATCCGGCTTTTGATAACTCGCCGCAAATTGGGCGGCGCGTTTCGCCAGTTCGATATAAGAATGCTCGCCCAAAATTTCTCCGGCGTTCAGAAGAAATTCCGCTCCGAGAAGCGACGCATTAAAGACAATTTGCGGATCGGCCTCCGCATATCCAAATGCGATTCCATTCCGCTTCACCTGGGGTATGCGATTCACAATATATTGAGCCGCGCGGTGGATAGCATCCGCATATTTGTTCGAAGGCTGAGCGCTATGTAATGCCATAAGCGCATTGCCGGCAAACGAAGTGGTGACAATATTCGGTGTGAACTTCGGCAAAAAATGCGTGCGCGATTGCCACGGAAATGGGTAACCCCACCCGCCTCCCTGCGACATACTCTTCACCAATCGATCGCCCAGCGTCACGGCCTCCGCTTGCCAATTCGGCAATTTAGCGGCGAGCAATCCCAAAATCCAAAGCGCGATCGCTTTCGGATTTTCCGTATCGGGGACTCGCAGGATCGTCCGAAAATCGATCAGGGAACGCCGGCCTAACTGGACAGCCACAAGACGCGCCAATGAGCTTTTCGTGCGCGCGAGCAGCGGTGCGTTCAGAAGATCGTGGGGGTCATGGCCCGCAAAGTCGTGCTCCTTCGCCCAGCTATATAGCGTGGAAGCAGCTTCCGGAATGCCGATGTGTTCGCGGTGCATAGTAGCAGCGTTTTACATTTTCAAACATTGTTCCGTTCTCCCGACTATTTTTGAGCGTATATTGCACTTATCAAAGTAGTGTTTGAACCTGTAGAACGTATGCGACAGATAAAATCCGCACGACAGATAAAATCCGCACGACAGATTAGTTGTGCTTTCGTAGTCGGTTGCCTGTGGCTAATGAGCGGTAATGCCAACGCGCAGCAAACGCTGCCGCGCGCAGGCCGCAATTTTACTTTTGGCATTATCGAAGGGCCTGACAACCTTTCCGGCGGCGGAGCATCCCTGCTTACGCTGACGGTGCTTAGTCCATACGGCGGCACGGGCATCGTGGCATCGCCAAAAGGATTCGTCCAGCAATTTGCTTTTGTCCCAAATACTGCCACAATAATAGTATTGCCGGACAGCCTGATGCACCTGAACGATCTCGGCAAAACGACGAAAGGCATTCAGGTGCATACCACACAGCCGGTCAATTTGGTGCTGCACGATTATCTCACGGCGGCAGGCGATGCGACACAAATTTTGCCTGACGAGGCGCTCGATACCACCTATCTCATCTCGGAATGGGGACTCTTCAATGATGTCGGTGAAGATAACCACTCGGAGTTTATTGTAACCGCGAAACAGGAAGCGACGGCCGTAACGATCACTCCCAGCGAGACGACCATGCTCGGTCAGCCGGCCGGAGTACCATTTACGGTTGTACTCAATACCGGTGAGTGCTATATCGTCAAATCGGATATTTCCGCAGGTAATAATAGCACGACGCTTTCCGGCTCCACGATTTCTTCCTCGAAACCGGTGAGTGTCATCGTTGGAACCACGTGCGCCTACGTCCCGCTCGCAGTGGAATCGTGCAATGAGCTGATGGACGAACTGCTCGGAAAAAAATGGTGGGGCGAACATTTCTTCGTGCAGCCGCTTGGCAATCTCGATTCGGTTGTCCAATTAGTCGTGACGAGCGATAAAAGTTTTTCCGTGCAGATCAATGGCGCAAACGCAGTCTCCAGCGCCGTTGGAAATGGCAATCAATTGCAGGCCCAAATTACTGGCGCGGGGGAGATCGTCGCTTCGGCTCCGGTCGAACTACAGCAGCTTACTCGGGGCAGCACATTTGCAATCGCTGGAATCAGCGATCCGACGCTTGTCACCATTTTGGATACGAGTGCATACTCGGATACCATGATGTTCTATTCACCGCAATTCACGGGTTCTACGTTTCAGGAGTGGGCACCGATTATTTTTCCAACGGCTGAGGCAGGGTCGATATTGCTCGATGGCCTTGCACTTTCGAATTATCCGGAAACGAGCACGATCATTCATGGAAGCGCGATGTCTGCGATCAATCCAAGTATCGGGACGGGCGTCCATACAATTATTTCTCCGGTGCCCGTCTTTGCGCTCGGGACAGGCTTCGATGTAGCAGATTCATACTCGTTTATCGCCGGCACGACCCTTCCTTACGTACAAGCTGGAGTTACTGCAAATAACCCTGTAGATATTGCATTCTCACTATCGGTTTTTCCGAACCCGGCGATGCATTATCTTACGATCGTCCCGACCGAGCCGCTTGCGAGCGTGCAATTGCTCGACCCGCTTGGGCGGGTGGTAAAGATCGTCGTGCATCCGCCTACGCCATTCACGTTCGATGTCAGCACTATTCCCAACGGTTCTTACTTTATTGTTGCTAAGACGAATGTCTCGAATGCCCAATCGCGGGTCGAGGTCATTCACTAATGAAATATTTTCCGCGACGATAGTTCGTGTGCGGTGTTATAGAAATGTCAGGGTCTTCGAACGTGTCCTATTGAATGAGCGGACTGGACCATCATTTCCAAAGATGAATGGAAATGACAATGCAAGTCGTCAATGATTAGTTATTCCCATATAGCGAGATATATCGTCTTTTTTACTTTGTTCGCTGGCTTGGCGAGCATCTCTTCCGCGCAAACTCTTCCGCGCGCGGGACGCGATTTTACATTCGGCATTATCGAAGGTCCCGATAATCTCGACTCGAGCGCATCTTCCTTGCTGACTCTGACCGTAGCGAGCCACCATATCGGCTGCGGCGTCATTACTTCGGCGGCAGGATATACGGAGCAATTCACTTTTGCGCCCGATTCCCTCACCGTCATTCAGCTCCCGCTCTCGCTCATGCACTTGAATGACCTCGGCAAGACGAACAAAGGAATACTCGTGCATACGTCGGAGCCAGTCAATCTCACGCTCCACGATTACGCACCACAGGCCGGAGACGCAACGCAAATTTTTCCCGACGAAGCACTCGATACCAGTTATGTGGCATCTGAATGGGGACTATACGACGATCCGGGCGAAAATAATCATTGCCAGTTCCTGGTGAGTACAAAAGACGACGGGACAATAGTGACGATCACGCCGACCGTTCAGACCATGCTCGGCCAGCCCCCAAACGTGCCGTTCTCCGTAACGCTCAATCGCGGGGAATGCTATATCGTAAAAGCCGACATCACCGATTTCCCAGTCACGACTTCGCTTGCCAATTCCAAAATTGTCTCCACAAAGCCAGTCAGCGTCATAGTCGGGACGACCTGTGGTTATGTGCCACTCGAATTTGAATCATGCAACGAACTGCTCGATGAACTGATCGGAAAAAAATGGTGGGGCGAACATTATTTCGTGCAGCCGCTGGGCAATCTCGATACCATCTGCGAGATCGTTATCACGAGCGATCGGTCATTCTTTGCAACAGTCAATGGTTCTCTTTCGCTATCGAGCAGTAACCGGCTAACTCTGGAATTTTCGGGGACAGCCGAAATCGTCACCAGCGTTCCAACCGAAATGACGCAACTCGCTCGCGGCAGCAGCAAGACCTTCGCTGGCATCAGCGATCCCACCATGGTGACCATCCTCGATACGAGCCTTTATGCGGACTCGATGATTTTTGTATCGCCGCATTTCAATGGCTCGCCGTTCCAGCATTGGGCGCCGATTATTTATCCGACTGCAAGCGCCAATCAGATTATGCTCGATGGCCGCCCACTCACGAATTATATCGAACCGACCTCGATCATTCACGGCAGCACGTTTTCCGCGATTACCCCAAGTATGAATATGGGCATTCATACGCTCTATTCCCCGGTTCCAATTTTTGCGCTCGGAACAGGCTTCGATAACGCCGATGCCTATTCATTTATCGCTGGGACGACAGCGCCGTACGTGCCGCACGATACCATCCACCATTCGCTCCTGCTCAAACCGGAACCGGCACAGACGTGCTCAGATTTCGGCGTCGTGGTCTCGCTCGATTCGTCGATTGGCCCGCTCGAAAATGTGATCTCGATCGAAGTACCGATTACGTACGATCCCGCGACACTACTATTCGTCGATGTCGAGCCGCTCGCGGTGTTGCAGTCCGCAACCTATACCGTCGATTCGACGGCGCCAGGAATTCTAATCGTCAATATATTTGGGACGCCGATCATTTCCGGCAAGGATTTATTCCGAATTGTATTCGCCGGAAAACGTGCGACCGGCAGCACAATGCTGAACACGAGCGTAACAATCAACGCATGCGGAGAATCGGTCGAACGTATCACTTCCGGGCCGATTGCATTTTCGGTCGCACCGGGAGTAGAAGCTCTTCGCCGCGCTTTGTTAGCGCAAAGCACGACCGCAACGATCTGCCAGCCGCTTACCATACTCCTATCGACCGATTCGATCGTCGCGCCTTCCGATGGTCTCGTTCCGATTCAAATCGAAGTGACGTACGATACGTCGGTTCAGAAATTCGTGCAGTCTATTCCGGGTGCGCTATTCACGAATGTTTTTTATACGGAGTCGGGTCAGATTGCCGGTGATTATCTACTGCATGTAACTACCCCGCAAACGGTGAGCGGAAGCGACACACTGCTCCTGCTTAAATTGCAGCCCGTCACTGGCGATAGCAACGTGACGATCCATGCGAAGATTACCTATCTCCTATGCGGAGATACGGTTACGAAAGACCTCGTGCTGAATTACCCGGTCGTTGTGCCGATCGACTCTGCGCATACGACGATGACGATTTCCACCGTACCGGTGACGTATGGGAATCCTACATCGGCCGATGTTACGCTTTCGGGCTTGCCGAACACGGCAAACGTTACCCACTTCGATTTGTACCTTACTTACAATCACGATGTGATTACCTATTCCGGCGCGGTGCTGGGCGGGACGCTTACCAGTGGCTGGACGGTTTCTTCGTCCGTTTCGATCGATCCGAATACCGATAAAATTACCTTTACTTCGAATGGCGGACCGCTCGGCGTTTCGGGTATCCTCGCTCATTTGTTGTTTCAAACGTTTATATCCGATTCCTCATCGACTCCCATTCATGTATCGAGCTCGCTCCCGAGCGCGAACGGTGGCTGCGAGATTTTATATCAGTCCCCTGCTGCTTCGACGCTTTTTCTGGGCAAAGAACTTTGCGGCGATTCCATACTCCGCGCGTTTCTCGAACGGCAGGTGATCGTCATACAAAACGCGCAGCAATCGCCCTCCGGCGACCTCGATGTGACACTCCAGGCGGGCCAAACGGAAGACGTCAGCTACACGATAACAAACACGCTGGGCCAGCCTATCGCGTCCGGAACAGTACACTGTACACCCGGGGTCCAGAATGTATTGATCCCGCTCCCATCCGGCCTTGCTTCCGGCGCGTATATCCTCCGCGTCGAGTCCAACCGCGCCATTGCATCTCGAAAGATCCTGTTGGTGAGATAGTTAATGAAATCCGAAGTTACGGATTAGCTCAAATCTGGCCAAAATAGCCCGAAAGATCGATTGGAAGGAATTGTTTCGAATGGCTATTGTTGCTAAGGCCCCGCCCTTTTAAAGAGGACCATTTAAAGGGACACTTATGCCGTTTCGAACGGCTCGACCTGAAAATTACAAGAACGACGAGACCATGTTTACGCTGATAACGATTCTTATTATTTTACTCTGTATAGTGATGACGGCCGTAGTGCTGGCGCAATCATCCAAGGGTGACGGACTGGCGGGCGCTCTGGGCGGACCCGGCTCGGTCGGCGCAGTCTTCGGCGTGCGTCGTGCTTCCGATTTTTTACAACGGACGACGATTTGGCTCGCTGGCATATTTGTAGTACTCTGCATTCTGGCGAACCTCTTTTTCCTTCCTACCTCTGGTAAAGCCCCGACAGCCGTCCAGACTGGTAATGCTGTAATTCCAAAAGCGCAGCAAGCACCTCCACGGCAGTCTGCGCCAGCCGTGCAGCAACCGACCGGAGCGCAGCCAGGAACTGGCCAGACCAACCCCGACAATTCCCCGCTTCCGCCGAAATAAATCAGCAGTGAGCAGTAAGTAAGGAGCATTATTTCGCTCGTTACTTTGTCCATCATTTTTTATTGTGGACTGTTCTATGATGAAACGCTATCTGTTTGCATGGTCGGCAGCGATGCTCACCACGCTTTGCGTCCTTCAGATCTTCCGCCCCGAAATCGCGTTCGGGCGCAAGCTAAAAGTCTATCGTCTTCCAAAGTCGATTGTTCCGGGACAACTGGGGATTATTGTGTTCGAGAATCCCGATCCTTCCGTGCCTATATCGCGGACGTCGTGTAAAGCAGAGAAACTGATCGCATGGGTCAGCTCCGATATACCGATTTTACGGATCGAGCAGAATGGTAAGCAAATCTGGACGTCGCTTGGGTCGTACCAGACGATCGGCGATAGCTCGATCGGGATATTCATGGCCCCGCTTGGAATGCAACCGGGCCCGGCAACAATTTTTCTTGTGAATGGCCGCGACCCAAGTATTCCATATCCTCTCACGATCGGGTCCAATTTCCAGGCATCGCTAACAGCCATCGAAGGCGCAAGCATTACGCCGCTCGGAACATTCCGCGTCATCGGCGATGGATTTCTTCCGACCGAATCGAACCTCGATACGAAACCCGCGATCGCCGAACTCGAAGCCAATATCGGATATAGCAAACTACCGAAAGCCGAACAATGGTCGGCCCTCAATCACCGCATCATGAGCGATTGGGACCGAATACCCGAAGGCGATTTCCTGACGATCGAGCAATCCGGCAAAACCTGGCGGACGTTCGTTCAGCAATGCGGCCTCGTCCCATCGGGCATGACGCTCGATTTCAGCGCGCCACCCGACATTAAGCCGGGGCCCGCAACACTCACCCTCTCACTGCGAATGAGTGGCCAGGAAGTGACGAAGACCGCTCCTCTTACGGTTACGATCGGCCAGTAATATTTATTTGTCTTCGGAAGAGGTGAAATGCTGCACTAAAAACGCAGATGAGTTGGTAATTCGCAACAAATCCACGCAGCTTGCGGTTGAACGGGATAATCGCATTGCCGATCGTTCATGACCATTCGAAAATTGCTCGTCCTTAGTTCATTTGTTTTTGCTGCGCTCATTGCGATTACGCCGCCACTGATCTTTGCACAAAAAACGAAATCGCATCCACAGAAAAAAGTAACGCAAGTCGCACCATTGCACAATCATCTGCCGGGCGATACCGTCGGAGTCGTCAATGGCGATGTGATTACGTATGCCGATTTTAATTCGATTATGTCAGGATATCTAAAGCTGTTCGTCCAGCGCTCTGGCGATAATGTCGTGACCGATAGCCTCTATTCCGTCATTGTCGACTCCGCATGGAATAAAGCCGTGACCGATATTCTGACCGAGCAGGAAATTCAAAAACGCAAGCTCGAAATGA
>DASZLH010000099.1:0-7509 GCA_035552495.1 Kapaibacterium sp. (SeqCode)
GGCCGGCGCGTGCCGGTTTCCGTTACTGTCACGAATGATGGGAACATCCTTGCCAAGGGAAACCTGGCGGTGAATTTCGGGCTGTCCGCGACTCAGGACGGCGCCACGCCCGCATCGCTTGGCTCACTAACAAAGCGTATCAACCTGAAGCCGGGCAAGTCAACTGTAGTGCACTTCTCGGTGCCGCTGGCGCTGGGCGTGGCGACTGGCAGCCAATATGTGGTCGCCACCGTCGATCCGTCCAACGCGTTCCTCGACCCGAACCTGGTGAACAACGTCTTCACCGACCAGCAGCCGATCACGATCACGTGAGAACAAGTGCAGAGTGCAGAATGAAGAATGCAGAGTGAAAGGCGGAGATTCCGCGGTTCCCTCTGCATTCTTTTTTACTCTTCACTCTTCACTCTTCATTTTTCATTCTTCACTCTTCATTCTTCATTCTTCATTACCCCCAATGTCTCGTATCGCCAAACTTCAGGAATTTCTCGTAAGCGATCCGAACGATAGCTTCACGCACTACGCGCTTGGGCTGGAGTACGCGAAGGAGCAGAACTTCCCGGAAGCGATCCGAACGCTCGAAGCCTTGCGCGCGCGTGACCCGAACTACATTCCCACCTATTATATGCTCGCCGGATATTATAAAGATACAGGCAAGCATGAAACCTCTGCTGCGATTTATTCTGAAGGTATTATCAAGGCCCGCGCCGCAAATGATTTACATGCGATGAGCGAATTGCAAACCGCGCTGGATGAACTCGAAGACGATCTTTAAATTACGAATTACGAATTACGAATTACGAATTACGAATTACGAATTACGAATTACGAATTCTTGTTATAAGATCACCTCTTTTTATGTATCACAGTTTTATCGTTCCTAATTCCTAATTCCTAATTTTTCATCTCTAATTCCTAATTTTTATGAGTCTCGAACAAGAAGCAATCGAATTTTTTCTGGCGGAGAACGTGCTGAAGTTCGGCGATTTTACGCTGAAGAGCGGTCGAAAATCGCCTTATTTTTTTAATACAGGATCGCTCTGCACGGCTTCGCAGCTTGCGAAGCTCGGGCAGCTCTACGCGCGAAAGCTCACGAGTGAAAAAATATTCGATGCCGCCCAGGTTGTTTTTGGATCGGCCTATAAAGGCATTCCGATTGCGGTCGCAACGGCCATCGCGCTTGCCGGGACGGACCGCGCGCATCTCCGCGCTGTCAGCGACCGTAAGGAAGCAAAGACCCACGGCGATAAAGGCGCATTCCTGGGCGTGCTGAACGCCGGCGATAACGTCGTCATCGTCGATGATGTTATCACGACCGGCGGTACGAAAATGGAAGCGATCGAAAAATTACGCGAGGCTGGCGCGAATCCGATCGGGCTCATTATCGCTTTCGATCGCGCGGAGCCCACCGATAATTCCAAGCACGCATCGTCGACGATGCTGACCGCGAAAGAGCGATTCGAGCAGGAGACCGGGCTGCCCGTTTTCGCGCTCGCGACGGTGCATGATATTGGCAGAATTAGTCCCGATGTGAAGTCGGCGGTGGAAGACTATCTGGCGCATTTAGTTTAAGGAAATGTTGGTCATGTTAGAACGGATCCAAAACATTAGCAATGCCGAACGATGAGAGAATAGTGTTGACTGATTGTTCGACGGTGGTCACGGAGGTATCAATCGTGAGACTCTCGCGTAACGGATAGGGCGTAAACAATTCATAGCGGTCCAACATAGAGCGAAGGCGTTCTTTAGTAATTATTTTGTTATGACGTTTGCGTGATTCGCTGCCTACACGATCGAAGAGTACCGATTCCGGGCACGTCAATTGTGTAAGATACACCGAACCACCGGTACGCTCTACCGTGTCAATCATTTCCGTAATAGCAATCTCGTCCTCCTTTGAATCATAACAAAAGGTAAAGATCAAGCCGTCAAGATTCGATTGCGCAGCTTCCTCTAACATATCAAGGCGTATTCGCCTAAGAGTTCGAGAAAATTCGGGAGTGCCAAATTCGAAAATTGGCAAGACTGCTTGAACGGTTGGGTTATTTTGGAATACTTTATATCCGGTTTTCGCCGCCAGCTCTTCCGCAATGGTAAGCTTACCAACGGCTGGTGGGCCATTGAGGATTAATAATACCATCGTTCAAAAAAAGTGATTGTCGAGAATTGCCTTCAGTACCAATGCGGTGTGGCGTTCGGCCAATCCGAGATTATAGTTTAAGCGATGATCTGTAGCGGCTCCCAGGCTTCGCCGCCGCAGGGTGTGTAATTTTTGCGGACATGTTCGTCCGTGACAGTACATAATGCTTCTCGTGCCTGGAGATTGCGGCAGGTCGCGCAGAGTGCGTTCTGGTTTGCGCGGCGGACGGTGCTCACATGCTTTCGCCATCCGATCTGCGCCGGATAAATGACGATTACCGCGACTGCAATAAAGAATAGCATCCACCAGTCGCTGTAATTCGGCACGAAGCTATAGATCAGCCACGCGAATACCAGCACCAGCGCAAACCTGATTAATCCCCAATAAATAATAGCACCCACATAGGTGTAAGCCGGCGAGGCTGTAAATAATTCGATGCTTTTCGGATAAGGCAGAAACCCAAATCTTTGGAGAGGTTTTTAGAGGGAAGAGGGTTGTTCGATTAGAAAAATAGCTAATTATAATTTTGTAACCATCTCGCTCGGGCTGCGTTTTACTGTTATCAATGCGCATTATGGATTCCGGGATTAGAGCATCGTCGACGATGCTCACGCAGGGCCGCGTCGTTAGCGACGAGGATATTTGGCGTTCGTTCCAAAGTGGGGAAGATGCGGCCTTTAACATGCTTTATGCACGTTATGGCGACCGTATTTACGGGTATCTCCGAATGTTGCTGACCTCCTCGCCAGCACTGTTGGATGATATTTTTCAGGAAACGTGGATTTTGGTATTCAAGAACCGGCAGCGGTTCGATTCGAACGGACCGGGGTCCTTTGCAGGATGGCTGTTCAAAGTCGCGCACAATGCTGCGATCAGTGAAGTCCGCAAGGTACATCATACCACGTCTATAGAAGAGCTTACAATCGATAGCGAACTCATCGAGGGATTTGTCGTCGAAGCAAAGCAGGAGAACTTTGGGGACCCGACGACGGAAGAGTTGATGGTGCATGTGGTGCAAACGGTCGAAGAATTGCCGCTCTTGCTCCGCGAAGTATTCGTGCTTTCGGAGTTCGACCGGCTTACGCTCGATCAGATCGCCGATACGCTGGGCATCACACGCGCAAACGCTCGCGTGCGGCTTTTCCGGGCCCGCCGCATGATCCGCGAACGGCTCACTAAAGTGTTAGAATTATCGTAGTAAAAGCTGGATATTAAAAAAGTACACGTCTTCTATTATTCATCCCATCGACTGCTATGCCAGCATTGAATGAAGATTGCATTTTAGATTTTCTCGACGGACGGCTTGCCCCCGGCGACGAGGAAGAACTGCTGCACACGCTCGCGGTCTCGCCAGAGCGGCGGCAATTGTTGCGCGAGCATTTAAAACTGCGCGAACTTACGAGCACGATCGCCAAGCACGAGCGATTTCACGTGCCCGAACACGTCACCGGTCAGCTCTTTGCGACGCTCGGCACGCTTGGTTTTACCGCGCCCGCAAGCACGGAAGCGATCCTGACGAACGCCCCGCAATTAGTAAAACAGCGCGAAGACGATCGCAAGCCCGTTGCGGCGGCATGGCGCGTCCGATTCTCATCGCTCGTTACGGCGTGCCTCGTTTCTTTCATGCTTGGCATTGGAGCATTTTATGTGTTCGGCTCGGATTTCGGAGTCCGGACACTTTCGGATCAGCGCAATCTTTCGAAGAACGGCACTCGTTCGCATTCACTTGCAGCTCGTTCGGCTGAAGTGCCTTCGCTTCACGAGCAATTCGATGCCGCGTCCGCGCATCTTTCGGCTTCGCGTTTGAATGTGCAGCCAGTCGTATCCCTTCGTTCGACTGTCGGTACGTTTCCATTTTATCGGGACGCAAATCCTGGCACTATGCCGGAGCCAGTGTTAGCATCCAACGAGCCTGTTTTACAGGAGGCTGCGCCGATCTCCTGCACCGCGGCAAGAGACACTCATCTCGACCCGACCAGCAGCCTACCCAAGTTTTCGACGCTGCAAGTACAGCCCTATTGGGGCGCGGCCTTGCCTTCGCCGCTACAAGATCAGAAGGGGACGATCAGCGTTCGTTTCGGTAGTGGGCGCGCACCGGGTAACACTACGATGGCATTTTCCTCGCTCAGCGAGTTGAAATTTACCTGGACAATCTGGAATTACATCGTCGGAAGTGCATCGCTCGGGCAGTTGATGTCCTATGAACGCAAGGCTCAAATTGCTCCGCAGAATGGCGCGTGGGTTATATCGACGGCGCCGCAGCTTAGCTCGATTCCCGTCATCGGCGCCGAGCTCGGCATGACGCTCGATCCGCTCGATATTCCGCTCGAAGCCTCCGGTGGCGTGATGTACGATGGCGGCGGTAACCGCTACTTCCGTGGCGGACTCTTCGCTCACTTCGAACCGCTCGCCGCGCTCAGTGTTGGCGTCGGAATCGAAGGGCTGCTTTACAAGCACGATATTTCCGGTGACGTAAAGAATAAGCTGATGGTCTTCCGCGATTTCAGTCCCACCGTCGCTTCCGGCACGCCGAATAAGGAGACGAGTGGCTTCATCGGACCTTCGGTCGAGGTAGGCTGGCATTTTTAGCAGTTCTCGAACCGCATCGCAATCAATTGAGAACCATACCGGCGGTCTGAGGTTTAGGTTTGCTATGAACGAAATTTCGCTTCACGCATCTTCACTGGTGCGGCGAGCATTGCGCGCAGTATGAATGTCTCGCCTGCCCTGTCACGTCGGGTTTTTTTTAAGTTCTCCTGGCTCTCGATTGCGTTGTTGCTCTTGCTCGCGGCTTGTGCATCCGGTCCGGTGACGAGCATCCCGCATGGGGAAAATGCAAATGCAGAGGTCGTCATCACAAAAGCGCTGCGGCATTTTACGGACGCATCGGCTGTCAGCCTCGATCAGTTTCTCTATCTGTATGTGCTCGATCGCGGGACGAATTCCGTCCTCAAATTATCGCCATCGGGCGATAGCCTTCGCGTCGTCAGCGGTTTTGGATCCGATCATTACCAATTTAATAATCCGGTCGATATCGATGCGCGGCTGACGAATGCTATCTTCATTGCGGACAATCTCAACCATCGGATCGAACAATATTCCAAAGAGCTTGCGTACGTATCGACGCTTTATACGCGGCAGAACACCGATCCGAACCAACGGTTTGGCTATCCGCGCGCCGTTGCAGTGGACGATGCAGGAAATATTTATGTTGCGGACGGTGAGAATAAACGCGTCCTCAAAGCGCGGTCCGATTTTTCCGTCGAGCGGACGATTGGAGGCTACTCCGAAGCGACGCGGCCCGATGCTATCCTCACCAATCCAGTCGATCTTGCTGTCGATAAAGATCAACATCTGATTGTGCTCGATAATGGCGGCGCGTCGCTCGTCGAATTCGATAACCTCGGAAATGTATTGGGCCGCATTGCACTGAACGAAATCGCCACCGCCATTACCACTTCGAATGACACGATTTTTGCATTGATTCCTTCCAGAAATGCCGTGCGGTTGTTCCAAAGTTTTAAATCGGCCGGTTCCTCTTCTGCGTTAGGACAGGAACAAGCTGGCTGGAAAATCGTACAGAGCATTGCGATCGATGGTTCGCCATTTACCGATATTGCTACACGAAGCGGCGCCATATATCTTCTGACAAAGGAGGCCGTCTATGCGTGTGTAGTCCGGGCGATTGTGAAGGACAGTAATTCGATTCGGTAAGACTTTCTTACGTCATTTGTCATTCGTTTTTTGTCATTACCGTGCGCTTCGTCTCTTATCCGATTAAACGCCACGAGCTCTACGAGTTAATCGAATCGGGCGAGGGCGCCGACATCGAGTTCAAGCGCCAATTTTCATCGCCGGAAAAAATCGCCCGTGAAATTATTGCGTTCGCAAATACTCGCGGGGGATATATTCTCTTTGGCGTCGATGACGATGGAACGGTCGTCGGAGTGCGCAGCGAGAAGTCCGAGCTGGAAGAGATCGAACATGCAGCGCAATTCATGATCGATCCGCCTGTCGATATTATCAGCGAGAATGTGCATGCCGGTCGCGGGTTCGATCTGGTACTTATCCGAGTGCCGGAAAGTAAGAACAAACCGCATACGCTGGTTGTGTATGAGAGTTCTGGCCGCCGTGCAAAGGAACAACCAGGTGTTGGGTACGTGCGTTTCGAGGATAAGTCCGTGCAGGCGAGCCGCGAAGTGATGGGCGTTATGCGGGCCGAACATCCGGAAGGCCCGCCGCTCCGACTTTCGATCGGCCACAACGAAAAAACGCTGTTTAATTATTTGGAGCTCTACGGAAAAATTACGGTGGAAGAGTTTGCCGATCTCGTCAATATCAGCCGCCGCCGGGCCTCGAAAATACTCGTCAATTTAGTCCGCGCCGGGACGGTACTCCTGCACTCATTCGAAAAAGAAGATTTCTTTACGCTGGCGAAATAATTATTATTCCCCGCTAATAAGGACTTTCCCCATCGCACTCCGTATTCCCCGTTGCTCTTGAACAATGCTATAGACCCCTCGCGGAAGATGCGAAACATCGAGCGTGGCATTCCCACTTGCCGGCAGCGGAGCTGAAAGCGATTCGCGGCCAAGAATATCGAAGAGGTAAATAGTACCACTACTGTAGGACGATACAATATTCAGTTTGGTCGTTGCGGGGTTGGGATAAAGTTGAATGCCATCGCGCTCCTGAGCCTTTGCCTCTTGTTGCGATACCGATGCAAGTGGAGTATTATATCGCGATACATAAAGGAGCGAATCATTCTCGTCCCATTCATAATGAATCGGGGTACCGATGGTATCAGCATGGGCAAGTTTATTCATGGCTATCCAGCCGTGGCCAGGATCAGAAAATGTCAGATTGAGTGCCCGAAATCCTACGAGCGTTGTCGAATCGACAGACCACGTGTGGCCTGTGTCCTTTGAGTGTAGTATGAACTGTGTATGAAGTGAATCAGTACCATGCGAAGGATTGGCAATCGCCCAGATTTCGTTTGGCGCGACGAGCGCAATCTGTTTGATGAGCGCGGGATACGAATAATTCGGCTTCCACGTCGCGCCCCAATCGCTAGTATAATAAAAGGACACGATAGCAAGGCTATCCCGTGCAAGCGCAATGGCATAGGGCGTTCCTCGCAAACAGGCAACCTGCTGATAATGCAGATTGCGCGATACGGTATCGGCAAAAATATAATCCCAATCGTAGCCGCCATCAGAAGTAACGGCAATAGGAAATTGTTGATCGTTAGAAAAATTAGGTTCAGCCTGGACGAACGCCAAATAGACATGGAGGCTATCAGTCCAATCGCCGCAAACGGAAGCTGCCTCGGCGGGAGTTCCCCGACGCTCTGACAGCGTATTCCCGCTGTC
>DASZLH010000100.1:0-5572 GCA_035552495.1 Kapaibacterium sp. (SeqCode)
AAGTTACTATTATACCCTGATTAATTACTTACTCCGTCGTCTTATGCTCGCCTCACTTTCAACAACGTCGTCGTCATTTCTCATTTTTTCAGGAGCTTTCCAAGTCATTAAAGAGTTCTTAGACGCCCTCGTTTCGGTTCAAAGTATTGAATTTTTAGCGAATTTAGCAATTTAAATGCAGATAAAACGTATTCATTACGCGCTGGCGTCCTTAAGTTTTCTCGTCGCGTTCATAACTTACGTCACGACCATGCAGCCGACGATCCCGTTCTGGGATTGCGGCGAGTTTATCGGCGCGGGAGCGCTGCTCGGAATCTCGCATCCACCGGGCGCTCCGCTCTGGACGATCATCGGGCATGTCGGCGCGATGCTGCCGTTCTTCGGCGATCTTGCGGCGCGGTACAATCTTCTTTCGGCGCTGTGCGGCGCGCTCTCCTCGATGCTGCTGTATCTGGCGCTCGTGCGGATCATCAAGCTGTGGCGCGGCAATCCGCAATCAACAGCGGACTTAATCGTGCATTACGGCTCGGCGATATTGGGCGCGCTCGCCTTCACCTGGACCGACAGCGTGTGGTTCAACTCGAGTGAGTTTATCGTTTTCTCGCCCGGCCTTCTTTTTATCGCGCTGATCATTTGGCTTTCGCTCATCTGGCACGAGAACTCTGCGCAGCCGGGCAATGAAAAATATTTGCTCCTTATTTTTTATCTGATCGGTCTTTCAATGGGCGTCCACCAGATGTCGATGCTCGCGTTTTTCCCGGTGTGGGTGCTGGTCTATTTCAAGCACTGGCCACAGATGACGGTCGGCAAATGGATGCTGATGATGGGCACGGGCGCGGTGGCGTTCCTATTTATTTTCGTGGTGATCTTAACGGGCATTCCCGGATGGCTGGGCGGCGCAAAAGTTGGCGCGTTTCCGGTCATCATTGCGCTCGCATCGATCGCCGCGGTGTTTTATCTCTGGAATAACAATCAGTCGCTGGCGAAATTAGTATTGACAGCCGGTGGACTTGTCTTCCTCGGATATACGACCTACGCGTTCGTCATGGTGCGCGGCGAGCAAAACCCGCCGATGGACCAGCACCATCCTTCGACCTTCGCCGCGTTGCACGAATATATTGCCCGCGAGCAATATGGCGAAGCCCACGAACTCCCTCGACGTGATTCCACGCAAAAAGCCGATCCGCTCCATGCCGCAACCTGGGACGCGAACAAATATACCAGCGACTGGGACTTCTTCCTCAAGTACCAGACCGACCACATGTATGTCCGCTACCTGCTCTGGAATTTCATCGGACGGCACGACGACAATCAGGATTCCGGCACCGATTGGACGAAGACAGCCGGCATTCCGTTTATCGTCGGACTCTTCGGAATCTATTGGCATTTTCGGCGCGATCCCAAACGAGCGCTTATGCTCATGGCCGGATTTCTTATCATGGGTCTGCTCACGGCGTGGTATCAGAACCAGCAGGATGCGCAGCCACGCGAGCGCGATTACTTTTACGTCGGCGCATTCTGGATCTACGCGATGTGGATCGGTATCGGCGTGACGGGTATCCTCGAACTGCTGCGCGCGAAATTTGCAAAGAAGCAAGACCTCCCCATGCAGGAAGCCGGACCGAAAGACCGCGAAGTCCTCGAATCCCCTGAAGAAACGGTGCCAGTTCTTAGGGGACAAGGTCCTATCGGGCTGCTTGGCGCGGCGCTATTGCTTGCGGTCGTACTGATACCGCTCAATCAATGTTTGGGACTCGTCGGCATGACGGTATTTGGAGAGAACTTCCATCAGGCTTCGAAGTGGGGTGAGTATTCCCGCGCCGATAATTACGTACCGCTCGAATACGCCTACAATATTCTCCAGAGCTGCGATAGGGATGGCATCCTGTTCACGGCCGGCGATAATGACACATTCCCGCTCTGGTGTATTCAGGATTTGTTCGGCGTCCGCACGGACGTTCGTATAGTAAATTTATCGCTCGGCAATATGGGGTGGTACGTCAAGCAGTTGAAAGATGACACGCCATTCGGCTCAAAGAAGGTGAAGCTGCCTTCGTTTACCGAAGCGCAGCTTGCGAATCCCGACGAGACGCAGCTTGGCATTCATACGATCCCATTGCCCGGCCTCGAAGGCCCCATGGACGCGCCGATGGTGAGTGTCAGCGTAAAGCCGGAGACAATGCAAAAGATGACCGGTGTTAACCAACCCGGTTCCTTTAGCTGGAAATGGACCAGCCAGCAGACCTTCCAGGGTAAGTATTACTATACGGTTGCCGACCAGCTCATTCGCGATATTGTCGTGAATAATATCGACGACCGCCCGATCTATTTCGCAGTCGCCGTGCCGCCAAGCTATTGGACGGGACTCGATAATCATGTGGTCTATGAGGGGCTTACCGCGCGCGTCGTTCCGACGGAACATCCGGCGCCCGGCTTCATCGATGGCGATATTAATGAGGCGCTCTATACGCAGGTTGCGTATCGCACAACGCCCACGCTCGATCCCGCGCCCAATCGCGGCACGATGATGACGAGCTACCGCAATCCGAAAGCGAACCGTAGCGCGCTCGACGATCATTATGGCACGACGACCTATTTCGAGCTATACGGACGCCTTGCCAACTACTATATCCGTCACGGGAATCCTGCCGAAGCACATCGCGCGCTCGATACAATGGCTGCTCGGTTGCCACCGAACCTCGTCGATTACGACTACAATTTACTTTCGGCGATCGGTCAATTATATGAAGGGGCAGGCGATAAAGCGCTATCGCTCAAGTACGTCCAGCTTGCTGCCAAAGGCTTGAATACTGCCGCGCCGGAAGAAGGTGCTTCCACCGACCAAAATGCCATGCTCGAAGCACAATTCCGCAAGGCGAATTTATTCTTCAGTGCAGAACTCTATGATTCGGCTCGCTCGATGTTTATGGCGCTTCGGCCGCAGGTCGAAGGCGGCAATCAATTGTTCGTCGATTGGCGGCTCGCGCAGATCGATGCGAAAATGCTCGAAAGCAAGGGAGACAAGAAGGGGGCGCTCGCAAAGTATAACGATATGCTCGCTAAATATCAAACTCAGTTAACACAGTTGGGGCTTTCGAGTGAAATTCAAGCCCTGGCGGCCGACCGAGACCGGCTTGCCAAAGAGTTGGGTATGATCGATTCGGTAAAAGGAGGTCCTGCGCCACAATTGCCGCTCGTTCCGGACCGCACGAGCACGACCGAAAATGCCGATACCGGCAAAAAAGGAACTGCGCGTTCCAAACCACCTGCAAAGTAACATTCGGGACAACATTCTCACGTGCTCCTGTCATTAATTATTCCGGCCTATAATGAAGCCGGCCGAATTGGGCCTTCTGTCGAGAAGGCCTTTCGGTATTTTGAGACCGTTAGTTATGATGCTGAAATTATCGTCGTCGATGATGGCTCGTCGGATGATACAGCCGCGGCTGTTCGGGAAGCATTCGATCGCAAGCCGTCCGATCTTACTCGTATAACGACGCGGTACCTTCCGCAGCCTCGCAATATGGGAAAGGGCGCGGCGGTCCGCCGTGGGATGCTCGAAGCGCACGGAAAAATCCGGATTTTCACCGACGCCGATTTTTCGACCCCCGTTCAGGAAGTAGCGAAGATCATTCCGCTGATCGACTCGGGCGAATACGATGTCGTTATCGGCAGCCGTGCAGCCGAAGGCCGCGCGCTTGTGAAAAAGCATCAGCCGTGGTATCGCGAAGCAATGGGACGCTTTTACAATGTCCTCGTGCAGTTGTTCGTGTTTCGCGGCATTCGAGATACGCAGTGTGGATTCAAAGGCTTTAACGAGCACGCAGCCGCAATCCTGTTCTCCAAGCAAAAAGTCGATGGGTTTTCGTTCGATGTTGAAATTCTCTATCTTGCCCGGCGTTACGGTTACCGGATTCGAGAGATCGCCATCGAGTGGTACAACGACGAGCGTTCGACAGTCGGCGCAGTAAGCGATTCCGCGCGCATGTTCTGGGAATTGCTTCGCATCCGAAAGCTTCATCGTCACGACCGGTGATCTGACACCCTGGATTGGGTATTATCATGGCAACAGCAACAACCAGCCAACCTCATAGCCGAGCAAAATCGAAAGTGCCTGCGAAAAAAATCGCGGGTGCGCAGGCAACGTCAGTGCCCGCGCGGCTGATTTCTTTCTCGCCGTGGATCGCGCTCGGAGTAATCTTCGTCCTCACGCTCATCTTTCACTCGTCGATATTATTCGGCGATAGCTATTTGTGGGAAGATTTCGTCAAGCAGGAATTTCCGTTTCGCACGCTTGCGACGACGAGCCTCGCGCATGGTATCATTCCACACTGGGATCCCTATATTTTCGGGGGCATGCCGTTTGTCGCCGATATTCAGGTCGCATTTTGGTATCCATTCAATCTTCTGCAATCGCTGTTCGTCTCGGGTGATTATCTTTCTCCCGTCGTGATGGAGTGGTTTATCCTGCTGCATTTTGCTGTCGCAGGATTTGGTATGTTCTGGTTTACTAAAAAGATTTTCGAGATCGACGATTGGTCCGCGTTGTTTGCTGGCATTGCGTACGCCTTCTGCGGATATATTACAGCCCAGGCGATTCATCAGATGATCGTCTATCATATCGCGCTGTTTCCGTTCGTCGCATATTTTTTCCTGAAGGGGATCGATTCGTGGAAACATGCGATCGCAGGCGGCCTCCTGCTTGGGACGATGTATCTCTCCGGGCATCCGCAATCGACTTTATACTTTACCTTCTTCCTCGCGCTGCTCGCGATCTACGAGCTCGTGCATCGCGCGCGGCATAAGAGCGGCGCGCTCACGCCCACGACCATTCTTCGGATGGCGCTTCCTATAGTTATTGGTTTCGGGATTTTCGCGATACAATTTTTACCATCGCAGGAGCTTGCCGGTCTTTCGAGGCGCGATGTAATCACCTACGATCGTTCGCTCGATGGATCGCTGACATGGGGGCATCTTTACACGCTAGTATTGC
The DNA here is from genome assembly GCA_035552495.1 of Kapaibacterium sp. (SeqCode). GTDB lineage: Bacteria > Bacteroidota > Ignavibacteria > Palsa-1295 > Palsa-1295 > PALSA-1295. The sequence goes on from DASZLH010000100.1 coordinate 4,994, forward strand.
CGCGACTCTTCGGAGTCACCAATGGCGCAGGCGATGCGAAGGTCCCTTATTGGAACGGCCCCTATTATCTTTCGTGGGAAACGGCGATTTACATTGGTGTGCTGCCATTATTTTTTGCGATCATGGCGGCGCTCGTTCAGCGCAAACGAAAGTATGTGCCATTCTTTGTGGGGATGGCGCTTCTTGCAATATGTTTTGCGCTGGGCAGTAACTTCTTTATTTATAAAATATTCTGGCAGTTACCGCTTTTTGATAAATTTCGAACACCGGCGCGCATGATGATGCTCTTTAGCTTTGCGGCCTGTGCGCTTTCGGGAGTGGGACTTTCCGATGCGTTGAAATTCAATGCGCAAAAGTGGGGCGCGCGCAAAGGGCTCGTCGTGTGTGGGCTTATTGCGTTGCCGTGGCTCCTTGCACTAGCTGGCTCGCTCCATGCCACGAGCTTCCTTGCAGGCGCGCCACCGGAAGCCGATGCGTCTATAGCATGGGCGGCGAGCCTCGCTGCTTTCCCCGTGCTGGCCATGCTTGCGATCACGCTATTGCATTACAAAAATGCGCTCCGAGGTACGATGCTCGCTG